>JAWOHC010000282.1:0-4353 GCA_046496275.1 Gillisia sp. | reverse complement strand
TTTTCCTGGAAGGTACGGGAAGTTTGATTCTGGACAGAGTTAATAGAAAAGCGTATTGTGCGTTGTCTCCAAGAGCCGATGAAGACTTATTTATTGAGTTTTGTGAGGATTTTGAATATACTCCTGTTGTATTTAATGCATTTCAGGATGTAGCCGGAGAGCGAAAAGCTATTTATCATACCAATGTTATGATGTGTGTAGCCGAAGAGTTTGCGGTAATTTGCCTGGATTGTATAGATGATGTTAAGGAGCGAAAAAATGTTCGAAAACATTTAAAGGAGGACGGGAAAGAGATTATTCCTATAACCGAAGCTCAAATACAACAGTTCGCAGGAAATATGTTGCAGGTTCGTGGGACTAATGGCAAAAAATATCTTGTTATGAGCGATACTGCCCGTAAAAGTTTGACAAAAGGGCAAGTAAATGCCATTGAAAAATACTGTGAGATCCTAAGTTCCGATTTGAATACTATTGAAACCTGCGGAGGCGGAAGTGCCCGATGCATGTTGGCTGAAGTTTTTTTACCAAGGGAATAGGTAGTTGCGGTTTAGGTTTGCTTAATAAAGAAGAGGCCGTCTAAAAATTACTTTTTAGACGGCCTCTTCTTTATTTTTTATCCCCTTTAGCGATTCTTTTAAGCATTCCATCAAATATAAAATAATGAAAAGGGAGCATGGAATACCAATAAATTCTGCCCCAAATTCCTTTTGGCCTGAAGGTAGCAGTTTGATGAAGCATATTTTCGTCATCTATTTCAAATTCAAGCCAGGCTTCTCCTGGAACTTTCATTTCGGCAAAAAGCAAAAGTCGCTTTTGTTCCTTGTCTGCAAGTAAAACTCTCCAAAAATCAAGGGAATCACCCACATTAATATTAGAAGGATGCGTTCTTCCGCGCCGGAGCCCTACACCTCCAAAAGCCTTATCAAGATAACCACGCACTTTCCATAACCAGTTCCCGTAATACCAGCCAGTTAATCCTCCAATGGCCCAAATACGTTCCAGAACTTCTTCCGGATTTTCAATCTTAATCGATTGTGCATCTTTTAAGCAGCCAAAGGTAGGTACCTGGATGTATTTATTAAGGTCTTTTCGAAATCTGCCGCTACTCATGGAGTCTTTCCAACTTGAAACGACCTGGTTTTGTTCAATTTTATAAAATGCCAGTTTAATGGCCTCTTTATATGAAATGGGATGCAATCCTAAAATTTCCTCAAGCCTTTTATCATTGGAAATCACCTCTACTTTCATGCTGTTTACAAGATTTACAGCGAGTTTATATGAAGTGGAGGTAACAAAATACAGCCAGTAAGAGGATAGTTTTGGAGACATTATGGGGACATCCAGAATGTATAATTTTAAATCCCGTACCTCCGCATATTGTTGCATCATCTGTTTATAGGAAAGCACATCCGGGCCTCCAATATCAAAAGAATCATTGTAGCATTTTTCATTGCCAAGTACACCGGTAAGAAAGAGTAGCACATCCCTTATTGAAGTGGGCTGGCATTTTGTGTTAACCCATTTGGGAGTGATCATTATTGGTAATTTCTCACAGAGATCCCTGATGATCTCAAAGGAAGCACTTCCGGAACCTACAATAATGGCTGCTCTTAGAACCGTTAGCTTGAAATCTCCCTGATATAAAATTTCTTCCACCCTTTTTCTGGATTGAAGATGCTTGGAAAGTTTCTCTTTATTTACAATTCCGCTAAGGTAAATTACCTGCTTTACTGTAGTTTCTGCCATTAACTTATTGAAATTTTGAGCCGATTCTGCTTCCTGTTCATCAAAATCTTCCATAGACCCGGACATAGAATGGATCAGATAATACGCTGCATCAATATTTTTAATCGCATCGGGTATTTCATCAGGAAGTTCAAGAAAATCTATTTCAACGATCTCTATTTTTGAAAGCAATTCTTTGTTGGCAGATAATCTGTTTTTGTTCCTTACAGCACAAACTACTTCGTGACCAAGTTCTAATAGTTGAGGTAAAAGTCTTAATCCAATGTAGCCATTGGCACCGGTAAGTAAAATTCTCATAGAATGTTTTAATATTGCATAATTTAGGAATTAATTGTCTACTTTCACTTCAATTAATAAATTTTAAACAGGATGAACAACACACTTAAGATAGTTTTATTAGTTGTTGGAGTTGCCTTGGTGGGCTATGGATTATATACGTTAATAACTCCGGAAGTATTAATGGAAGCAGGGCCTCTAAAGATTGAAGCCCAGGGAGACAAAACGCAATCCTATGCCATGATTGTTATAGGTGTTTTGGCATTGGTAGGTGGTGTTGCCTTCGGAAAAAGATAACCAGAAGTTTACTTAAAAGCGCTTCCTAAAACTACGATTACCGAAGAGCTGATGTACTCTATTCCAATTGCGATTACAATAAATCCTATTATTCTGGAAATTGCGTTAATTCCTGAAGCCCCTAATATTCGCACTATATAATGGGAGCTTTTTAGAACGGCAAAGGTTGCCAGGCAAACTGCGAAAATTGCCAGCACTGTAGTGATCCTTTCATGGTAATCTCCGTATTCCTGATACATTCCAATGAGCAAAGAAATTGAGCCCGGGCCCGCAAGCATTGGTATTGCAAGTGGTGTAAGGGAAACTCCTTCGCGCTGATAGGCATCATCCTTAACACGTTGCTTATCCATTCCTTTATGTTTTGAAAAGGAGCCCGTGAGTAATGCAAATCCTGAAGTTACGATAATGAGTCCCCCCGCGATTCTTAAAGATTCAATGCTTATTCCAAAGAATTGAAGCAAATACTTGCCGGTGAAAAACGAGATCACAAGAATTACAAAAATGTTGATCGATGTGAGAAGCGATGTTTTGGAGCGTTCCGTAGAGGTGTCATCCTTTGTAAGTCCCACAAAAATGGGAACCGTTCCCAATGGATTAATAACCGAAAAGAGTGCCGCAAAAACATAGATAAATAATTCCATACTTTTTTACCGCAAAGGAACATTAGCAAAGCTTCCTGGTGTTTATTATCAAATTAAGCTTGTGTGAAGTAAACACGTGTTAAAACTCCCTAATGTGAATTTAGCGTTAAAGCATATCCTCCACCTGGGTTGGAGCATTGTCACTTTTATAATCTAAAATTTTTTTAAAATATTTGTGGATCCCTGCATCATCTGCTTTTACTTTAATGAAATAATGATCTTTGTAGATCGAGTATTCTTCTGCCTTTCCCTTATAAAGGTTTAATTTATAATAAGGAATTACCAGGGCATAGGTTTCCAATAAAGACCGGAACATCACGATAATTCCATTGGGCCGCATTTCTACATTGCATGTATTGATATTCCTGTCCAAAACCATAAGATTATGTATATCAATGCTCATATTGGTAATTTGGAGTTTGGGAGAACCTATTCCATTTAGTTTTAAGCGTTGCAAAAGGGTAAATGGAGCACCCACTTCTGCATTGATTTTTTCGCGGATTTTTGGCTGATTGTAACTAATATTCAGTAGCATAACATTTTTTTATAAAGATAAGGATTTGAGGCTAAAGGACTATCGCTTGCCCGTATTTTCCATTATCTTTGCCCCTTATTAAGTCTGAAAAAAGGTTAAAAAATCTAAAATGAATATTCAAAAGACCATTGAACAAGCGGTTAAAAATGCACTTGCAAAGATTTACGATGTAGTAATAGAACAGGTTGAGTTTCAGCCTACCCGTAAAGATTTTGAAGGAGATATAACGCTGGTTACATTTCCTATGCTACGGCAGGTAAAAACTAGCCCGGTTCAATTGGGGCAAAGTATTGGTGAATTTCTTGTTGAAAATGTAGCCGAAGTTGAAAAGTTCAATGTCGTTCAGGGGTTTTTAAACCTTGTTTTAAGCGATTCATTCTATTTGAATTCTTTTAATGAGATCAAAAATCAGAAGGATTTTGGAAAACTCAGCTTTTCTGAAAATTCCAAGACCATCATGGTGGAGTATTCTTCCCCAAACACCAATAAGCCTTTGCATCTTGGTCATGTTAGGAATAATCTTTTGGGTTATTCTGTAGCTGAAATTTTGAAGGCTGCAGGAAATAAGATTTATAAAACGCAAATCATAAACGATCGTGGAATTCATATTTGTAAGTCCATGCTGGCATGGGAGCGATTTGGAAACGGGGAAACGCCAGAATCTACAGGGCTAAAAGGAGATAAGCTGGTTGGAAATTACTATGTAAAATTCGACCAGGAATATAAAAAGCAAATTTCAGAATTAATTGCCCAGGGAAAAACTGAGGAAGAAGCAAAAGCTGAGGCGTCAATTATTAAAGAAGCCCAACAAATGCTTCTTAAATGGGAAGCCGGAGAACCTGAAGTGATCGCTTTGTG
>JAWOHC010000239.1:0-4459 GCA_046496275.1 Gillisia sp. | reverse complement strand
ACCAAAATCTATATCGAGCATTGTACCCTGGGCTCCTTCAGCAAGAATTTTCTTGTTTTCTTTCAGAAATTTATTTAGTACTATTTCGCTGTCAATCTGTTGGTATTTCTTTATAATTTCTATTCCGTCAAACCACTCTTTTTCAAGTATTTCAATGTTATATTCAAAATCATAAAGCTTTAATAACTCTTTATGCTTCTCCTTCAGGTAATTGTATTTTTCCTTAAAATCGGAGGCAAGTATATCGCCGACTCTTAAACCGTTACGACCAGTCTTATCCATATATGTTGGTCCAATTCCTTTTAGAGTAGAGCCTATTTTAGCCTTTCCTTTGGAAGCTTCAGAAGCTGCATCCAATAACCTGTGGGTAGGTAAAATTAAATGTGCCTTTCTTGAAATAAGAAGATTGGTTTTATAATTTGTATTGTAGGCCTCCAGATTTTCCAATTCTTTCTTGAATATAACCGGATCAATTACAACTCCATTACCTACAAGATTGATGGTTTCTTTATGAAAAATTCCAGAAGGAATGGTATGAAGCACATGTTTGCGTCCATCAAACTCCAAAGTATGTCCTGCATTGGGACCTCCCTGAAACCGTGCTATAATATTATAATTCTTGGTAAATACATCTACAATTTTACCCTTTCCTTCATCTCCCCACTGTAATCCAAGTAGTAAGTCTACTGCCATAAATAATTAATTAGTTGGTTCTTTTTTAGTGCCGTAAAAATATAAAGAATGTTTAGAAACATCAATATTAAACACCTCTTCTATTGTTTGTTTTATGCTTTGTATTCTTGGATCGCAAAATTCTATCACTTCTCCAGTATCTGTAAGGATAATATGATCGTGCTGCCTGTCAAAATAGGATTTTTCATACTGGGATTGATTTTGCCCAAACTGATGTTTTCTTACCAGGGCACAATCCAAAAGCAATTCTATGGTGTTATAGAGTGTCGCCCGGCTCACCCGGTATTTCTTATTTTTCATTTTAATGTAGAGTGATTCTATATCAAAATGTTCCTCGTGGTTATATATTTCCTGAAGAATCGCAAATCTTTCAGGCGTTTTACGATGCCCCTTTTCCTCCAGAAATTTGGTGAAAACATTTTTGACAATTGCCTGGTCGTTTTTATTGACTACTTTCTTGCTCATAATATTCCTTCCCCGCAAAGGTATTGGTTTATTCTCTTGAGACCTGATCTATCCCATTAATTTTTTTAAGATGTGCGATCAGGGTGTTCAAAATTGAATTATTTTTTACAACTAAAGTTATTTTTCCGGTAAAAATCCCGGCAGAACTTTCAAAATTAATACTTCTCATATTCACGTTCATGCTATTGGAGATTTCCCTGGTAACTTCACTTACCAATCCAAGGTTGTCTATCCCGGTAAGTTTGATCACTGCCTTGAAGTCCTGTTGTGATGAATCTATCCATTTCGCCTGGATAATCCTGTAGGCGTAATTGCTTTGAAACTGAATTGCATTGGGACAATCTCTTTTATGTACCTTAATTCCTTCACTTACCGTTATGAATCCAAAAACATTATCCCCAGGGATGGGATTGCAGCAGTTTGCGAGTTTATAGTCCAGGGCATCTTCATTCGGACCAAAAACCAGTTGGTCATATTTTGAAGAAAACTCTTCTTTATCCAGATCTTCAGCAATAGATGGTTTTTTTATCTTGCTTTTAATGTAACTAACAAAGGCATTGCTTCTGGAGGAGGTAAATTCTTTTAATTTAACATTGTCTATTTTCCCTGTTCCTACTCTGTAAAAAAGGTCTAAGCTTGTTTTTAGTTTAAAATATACCACCAGCTCATTGATGATACCTTCATTAAAACTCAATTTTTGAGACTTAAGTTTTCTGGCTAAAATTGCCTTTCCTTCCTCGGCGATCTCTTTTTTATCGTCTTTTAAAGAGTTCTTGATTTTTGCCCTGGCCCTGGCAGTTGTTGCGTAATCTAACCAGTTAGCATTAGGTTTGGCATTTTCAGAAGTAATGATCTCAATTTGATCTCCGTTTTTAAGCTCATGGCTTAAGGGCACAAGTTTGTTATTTACCTTGGCTCCTCTGGTATGCAAACCAATTTCTGTATGAATGCTGAATGCAAAATCCAGTGGAGTAGAGCCTTTAGGCAGGGATTTTAAATCTCCCTGAGGCGTAAATACAAAAATTTCCTTTGCATACAGGTTTAGCTTAAATTCTTCAACAAAGTCTACGGCATTGGTTTCAGAATTCTCAAGGGCTTCTTGTAAGCGGTTGAGCCATTCCTCCATATTTTTCTCTTCCTGTACCGCTCCGTGTTTATATTTGTAATGGGCTGCATATCCTTTTTCGGCAAGTTCATTCATTCGCTCACTGCGTATTTGAACTTCCACCCATCTTCCTTTAGGCCCCATAACCGTAATGTGAAGCGCTTCATATCCAGTAGATTTTGGAGAGGAGATCCAATCTCTTAACCGGATAGGGTTTGGTCGAAAATGATCGGTAACTATGGAATAGATCTTCCAGGCCAGGAATTTTTCATTGGCAAGATCACTTTTGTAAATAATACGTACTGCAAACTTGTCAAAAACCTCATCGAAGGTAATATTTTGAGCCTGCATTTTTTTCCGGATGGAAAATATGGATTTTGGTCTGCCTTTTATTTCATATTCCAGCTGTTCCTGATCCAGGGAATCCTTGATAACCTTACTAAAGTCACGAATATACGCATCCTGTTCTTCCTTGCTTTCCCTTATCTTTGTGAGAATATCATTATAGACCTCTGGCTCCGTATATTTAAGGGCTAAATCTTCCAGTTCTGTCTTTATGCTATAAAGCCCTATTCGGTGAGCAAGCGGAGCGTAAATATAAAGTGTTTCTGAAGCGATTTTTACTTGTTTGTCTGGCTGCATGGAATCCATGGTTTGCATATTGTGCAACCTGTCTGCGATTTTAATGATAATTACCCTTACATCATCATTCAGGGTAAGCAGCATTTTTCTGAAGTTTTCTGCCTGAAGGGAAACATCCTTATCTTTCTTTAAACTCGAGATCTTGGTGAGCCCGTCTACAATCTTGGCAACCGTTTTGCCAAACATTTGCTCGATTTCCTCCAGGGTGTAAAGCGTATCCTCTACAACATCATGCAATAAAGCAGCAACAATGGAAGTGGCATCCAACCCTATTTCGGAAGCAACTATTTTGGCTACCGCAATAGGGTGAAAAATATAAGCTTCCCCCGATTTTCTGCGTTGTGCTTTATGGGCAGATACAGCAGTATCAAAAGCCAGTCTTATTTGTTTTTTATCCTCATCAGAAAGGAACCGGTAACTAAGGCGCAGCAACTCTTTATATTGGCGCGCAATATTTTTATTTTCCTTATCTATATCAACTTCTGTCATGCTCTAAAATTACGATTAAGATTGTAAACAAACAACTACAAACTAAGCCTGAAGGTTTTTGTATCGTTGTAAAAGAGTAGGGTGAGAGTAGTGTACAAAAACATAGGCTTTGTGCGGAGTTAAGTTGCTTAAGCTGGTTTTTGAAAGCTTTTTTAAACCAGATATTAAAGCTTCCGCATTATAGGTGTTTTTGGCATATTCATCTGCCTGGTATTCAAATTTTCGGGAAAGGTAATTCATAAAAAGTCCTGTCACCTCCGAAATAGGGCTATATAAAATCCCAAAGGCTATTAATCCTATGTGAAAACTTGGTTCCAAAACTCCTAATGCCTGTGATAATAATGGATTACCTACAAATAAGGAAAGCAGCCAGAGTGTAAATCCTGTTGTAAGAATGGAAGCCGTGATATTTGCAAAGACATGTTTTTTCTTGTAATGTCCAACTTCGTGGGCCAGCACGCTTACGATCTCCTCTTCTTCCAAATCATTGATAAGTGTGTCATAAAGCGTAATTCTTTTTTCTGAACCAAAGCCTGAAAAATATGCATTTGCTTTGGTACTGCGTTTTGAACCATCTATCACAAAAATATTATCGAGTTTAAAACCTACTTTTTCTGCATAGTTTTCAATCTTGGATCTTAAGGAACCTTCCGGTAAGGGAGTTTGTTTGTTGAATAACGGGACTATAAGTTTTGCATAGAACATAGTTACAAACAAGGTGAAAACCGTTACCAGGATCCAGGCATACCACCAGAAATCTTTTTGTGTGATTTCATAAAACCAGGTGATAAGAGCCAGGATTCCTCCGCCCACAAGCGCCATTAGAAGCCAGGACTTGAGTTTGTCCAAAACGAACGTTGCTTTGGTGGTTTTGTTAAAACCGTATTTTTCCTCGATCACAAAAGTGCTGTACCAGGAAAATGGAAGGGTAAGAAAATCACTGGCAAACATTATTATTCCGAAGAATATCAAAACGATACCGATTGAATTTTCTGTAATACTTCGCGCGATGGAATCCACATAAGCAAACCCGTCAAAAAATAAAAATGCCAGCATCAATACCAC
>JAWOHC010000225.1:0-3292 GCA_046496275.1 Gillisia sp. | reverse complement strand
AAAACGACAAAATAAGTAAAAACATGTAGTTATTCCCAACGAGCTTAAGACACATACTTTCCCGTAGGTCATCTAACAACAACTCTAATTTCAATAAAAATTTTATTAAATTTATACGCATACTTCAGGAAAAAGTTTCCTGATTAAAGCAAACGCATCGATCGATTGGTGATACTTCTCTCACAATCCCTCTAAAATTTAAATCGTGAATTTTATGATAAAGTCATTTTTACTAAGTTTGTTTTTATTAACCCCTCTCTTGGGATTCTCTCAAATAAACGACAGTCTGGCTGAACCTGTTATCTCCCTGGAAAAGCAAAAGTTCTTAAAAAATATAAATTTTACATTCGATATGCGCGTGGAGTTTAGGGCATATAAATTTAGGGGCGGTGACCAGTATTACAACGGGATGCAGTTTCAAAATGGATTTACAGCCCTTGGAATTTCCGGGAAATTACACGAAAGAGTGGACTTTCGTTTTAGACACCGCTTTAATAAAGAAGGAAATGTGCAAAGCCTGGACCAACTGGGCAACAATATCGAAATTGCATACATCGATGTTAAGGCCAGTCCGTCACTTAATATTAGACTTGGTAAAATGAATCCGTTTTACGGCGGTTATGAATACGAGTTCAGTCCCCTGTATGTTTTAGAATATAATGATATTTACGGCAACGCCTTAGCATTTGTGACAGGGGCCGGAATTACTTATCAAGCTTTAAAAAATCACCAATTCGGGTTGCAGGTGTTAAACTCACGCACTATGCTTTATGAGGATCTTTACGGCGATGTGATTGCAGAAAACATCCAGGAACCTGTATGGCCCGTATCTGTTGTTGGGAACTGGCGTGGAAACTTTTTTGATGGAAAATTCCAAACCATTTATAGCATGAGTTATGGCAATGAAGTAAAAAATAGAGGAACCTATTTTTTTACTTTAGGTCACAAATACCAAAACAATAATCTGACCCTCATGTATGACTTTCATTACAGCTATGAACAGGTAGATACCAAGGGGGTTATGACCAACCTTCTCGATGACGGTACGTTGGCTGAGAATGTGATGTATATTGAAAACTGGTTGAGAGCAGAATACCGCTTCAGCCCAAAATTCAAAGGTTTATTAACCCTTATGACCAGCAGTGGCTATGATGACGTGAAAATGAACAATGACCACTTAAGAACGAGTTATGGAATGATCCCTACCATTTATTACAGTCCAATTAAAAACATTGATATTCGGTTTTTCTTAGCTTATATCGGCCGGTATTATGATTATTCAAATTACGCTATTGAAACACTGGGTGCATCTAATTATAACAGAAATGAAGTAAGGGTTGGCGTTATTGCTCCCCTATTGTTATTTTAAGACTACATCTGCTAAACTATGAAGCATTCAAAAAAATGAACGCTACAGGGTTTAAGTAGACGAATATATCCTTTACAAATGCTTTGCTGTTTCGAAACGTCTTTAACAAAGTAAGGCAGAACAGCCGATCCCGGCATAGATCAAAACCTGCCCGGTGAAAATTTAGAAGATGGTTTTCGATATTTTGAACGAGCAATAAAATGAACAACCCATAGTGATTAAGCTGCCTTTTAAGCCTGAAAATCTCTACTTGCTACTTGCCGTATGAATAAAGACTTTATTTTGTGAGAATATGCATCAAAAAAAATGACTTCACAGAATTTGAAACCTGTGAAGTCATTATCTAAAAAATATATTTTTCACTTGGCGATATTAACCGCTCTGGTTTCCCTTATCACTGTAACTTTAACCTGTCCGGGATACGTCATATCGGTTTGTGTTTTTTGCGAGGTCTCAAAAGAATGATTCGCAGCTTTTTCACCGGTCACCCTTTCACTTTCCACGATCACACGAAGTTCCCTTCCTGCCTGGATTGCGTAAGCCTTTTTAACACCTCCAAAACCAAATGCAATTTCCTCAAGATCTTTTAATCGTTGAATATAAGAATCCAGTATTTGTCTTTTTGCACCTGGTCGTGCACCACTAATTGCATCACAAACCTGAACCAAAGGAGAAAGCAGGGAGGTCATTTCAATTTCATCGTGATGCGCTCCCATTGCATTGCATACTTCTGGTTTTTCACCGTATTTTTCAGCCCATTGCATTCCTAAAAGAGCGTGAGGCATTTCGGTTCCGCTCCCGAATTTTTTCTTTTTGGAGGATAATTGAAACGATGGGATTCACTTTTTTTCCTGTGACCAAGACCTTTTTTTTACGAAGCGCTTTCCCTGGAATGGAGGGCAACGGAATGCAGGGGAATGTGCTGAGGGGTGTACCGGATAGATGAGTTAGTTCTTAAAAAAATGGTACTCCTAAGTATTTTTCTTAATATATTGTTAATAATCATTAAAAAACCTTAGTATTCCGGTTAGATAATCTTTAGTTTTGGTGTCCCTACAGTTTATTAATATAAGTTTTTATGTCCTGAAATGAAAATCTGACTTTTTTAAGAGTCAGATTTGACTATTTAGGATAAAAAAATATCGCCGGAAGCTTTTTAACCATTTCTACAAAACCTTTAGAAAAAAAGGCCGGTTTATCGTGGAATAAAATTATATCAATGTGATTGACGGGGCGGAGCTATGTGGTTATCCGGCTATTTTCGAAGAGCAATTTTAAAATAGATTTATTATTTTAAAGAAATTGAGGGGTATTTAATTCGGGTTAGGGATTTTTGCTTTTTTCCATATACGGCTGCCAGGTGACCAGTACATATTTTTTCCTGCCGTTTTCCATTCTGGTGAGGAATCCAAATTCATATACGAAGCGGTAAACATCATTTTTGGCATTTTTCCAGTGGTGCGTAAAAAAATGCGGATCAAACCCCTGTTCGATCAGAACCTCAGATCTTACAGTTGCTTTCCCGGCTTTATTGTAAAATTTAAGGATCCTTCTGTTCACCTTTAACTGTCTGTCTACCTTCGCATAAAAACTGAGGTTATCCTCCTGCACTTAGAGATCACCAGCCTCGCCCCCATCTGTCTTGAAGGTAAGGGTCACATCCTGGTCGCTATAAGCGCTGATATTTATCCTCTCTAGCTTCCACTGGCGATCCTGTATATTATTCTTAGGGTCTATATACAATGAATAAAGATCGATTATCTGGTCGGAAGCCTGGATGGTAATCGAGAAATTTACACCGTCTCCAGGCTGGTTCCAACTATCTGCCAGCATCCCAATCGAAAAATCTAACCAGAGCATCTCATCCCCCTCTAGCTCGGGTAGCTTAAGGTCATAGACTGCTGTTGATACAGGGTGCATAAA
>JAWOHC010000206.1:0-3256 GCA_046496275.1 Gillisia sp. | reverse complement strand
CATGGATAAAACCGGAAGAAACGGTTTAAGAGTTGGAGATTTGGAACTGGAGGACTGGAAAGATAAATACCGCATCCTGGCAGACAAACATCAAGCTATGATAAGCTTCTACAATGTAGATGTACAGTATAATTTAGCGGAACTGGAAGATGAATTTTTCAATGCTGTTGAGGTTTTAAAGAGTTTAACTTTTATTGATAGTGAAGAATATTTGCAGCGTGCCCAGGAGGATGGAAAAACAATTCTTGCAGAAGGTGCCCAGGGTTCTTTACTGGATATAGATTTTGGAACCTATCCTTTTGTCACTTCCTCTAATACAACTGCTGCCGGTGCTTGCACTGGTTTAGGAATTGCTCCCAATAAAATAGGAGATGCTTTTGGGATCTTTAAAGCCTACACTACAAGGGTAGGAAGTGGACCATTTCCAACGGAATTATTTGATGAAGATGGAAAAACCATGAGTCGGGTTGGTAATGAAGTTGGCGCAACAACAGGCAGGCCTCGCAGATGTGGCTGGTTGGACCTTGTTGCATTGAAATATACAGTTCAAATCAATGGAATTACACAGTTGATCATGACCAAGGGAGATGTATTAAGCGGATTTAAAACCGTAAAAGTATGTACTTCCTATAACTATAAAGGAGAAAATATTAAGCATTTTCCATATAATATCGAACCTGAAAACGTTACCCCTGTCTTTACTGAGATGGAAGGATGGAAAGAAGATATTTCTAAAATGAAGGAATTTTCCCAATTCCCAAAAGAATTTAAAGAGTATATCGAATTTTTAGAGAAAGAACTTAATGTTCCAATTTCAGTGATTTCGGTTGGTCCGGACAGAAAACAAACCATCCAAAGATAAATTATTGGTAAGCATAAAAAAAAATCCCGCTAAAGAAATTTCTTTAGCGGGATTTTTAATTTATCACTCAAAAATAATTACGAGACAATGAAAAGTCCTGCAATGGCACCTGCCGTTGCACCACTCATAGGTTCATCATAAGCTTGAGAAACCGCTGCAGCTGAAAAACCGGTGGCGGTTACTAAATTAACTCCACCCTGGGTCACATTTTCTTCACCATCATAAACGCCTTGTGTTTGAGCCGGCATTCCAGGACCTCTGTTATCAAGTGTAATCCATCCAAGTGCATCTTCATTATTGGTTTCTCCAATAAAATTAGCACGTAGTCTTCTTATTTCAGAGGCATGTCTTGCCTCTACCGAGTGAATACGCAGTGCTGCTTCTAAAAACGGAGATCCCATTAAATTGGTGGCCTGACCTTTATAAGCTCGTACTCCGGTATCCTCAAAAGCTTGGGCAAGCGCAAGAAGTTGTGCATAAGCATCGGGATTTGATGTATTAAAAGGATCAAACAATCCTCCTGCGGTAAAATCGAAGGTAGGTTTTGATACCGGCTCTACTCCTGCTCCTTCCAATCCGGCAAAAAGAAAATCTACGTGTTGGGTTTCATGCTTTGAAATTTGCATATAAATGGATTCCGGTTTTCCGCCAGGCAAAACACCAGATTCCAATGCCATAATATAAAATTCGGCCTCAAGATATTCTAAAGTTAATGCCAACTGCAATGCTCCAACCGGATCATTTGCCTGTTGGGTAAATGCTTTGGCGGATCCTGTTGCCAAACCAAAAGGGATTGCAGCCAAAGCGGCTTTTTTACCCAGGGATCCAAAAGTTCCAAAAATGTCTCTTCTGTTAGATTTTTTTGCAGAAAGGCTTTCGGTGGTAAATTCGTCTAAAAATTTTATAATATTCATAATGTTGCTTTTTAGTTAATTAAAGATTATCCTGTTGGAAGATTATTGGCCGTAAATTGAGTTTTTATGAAGCCCGTTGCTCCTACTGCAGCAATCACCTCATTTGGAGTGCGCACCAAATCAAGCCCATTGGAATCCATAATATCATCGGCAGCAAAAGCTGTGTCACTTTCAAGATAAATAGATCGTACCGCAGCAGCGTGCCGCGCCTCAACGGAAACAATTTTTCCGGCAATAACCAGGAAATCTGGGTTTGCAAGAAGTTTTCCCGCACCGTTGTAGGCAGAAACCCCGGTATCTTCTAAAACAATTGCAGTGCTTAACACACTATCCCTGTTTCCAAAATCCACTCCACTAAAATCAAATTCAAGTTCCGGCAGCACCTGATTTGCCTGTGCATTGGCAGTAATGGCCGCTTTAAAAAATTCCCTGTGGATCACTTCATGGTTATAAAAATCCTCCAGCATTTTTTTCTCAACAGCATTGGCTCCGTTCATCCAATAGGAACCGTTTAAAACGGCCGTATAATAAGCAGCTTCCAATTGCTCTAAAGCATACGCATAATTTAAAATCCCCACATCTCCACTTCCAAGATCAAATACTTCTCCGGGGTTAACTGGTCCTGCGAAATCATCATCGCTGCTACACGCGAGTAAAAGTCCAGACCCTACTACTGCTAAACTTCCCATTTTCAAAAATTGTCTTCGGGAGTTGTTGTTCTCAATTGGTGCAAATTCTTTTTTCTGCACTTTAATCAGTGGTTTTTTCATAATTCTATTTTTGTTGATTACATTTTTATTTACGCAGCAACACAGGGTATGGTTTTTCAATAACTGTTAAATTAAACCTAAAGAGATTTCGATTTGGTTAAATTATCTTAAAATTCGAAAAATTTCTGCTTAAGGACATTTTTTTAAACATTTCAATCAGAGCCGTTTTAGGTGCTTGCCAAATATTTAAAGCATCCAAAAAACAAACACCCCTGTTTATTATTCGTTTATAAAACCAAGTTCTTTAATGGCTTTTAAGTACTTTTGATACAAATTTATTCCTGTGAAAATTTTAGCAGCCTTAGTCGTATTCTTCTTTGCAGTCCTAACCGGGGTAGCGCCTTCCTATGCTCAGGAAATCAAGAAAATAGATTATACCAGTGACCGTACCCTTAAAGATGAGATCAAATATCCGGGTGCAATAATCTTGAGTAAAGTGACGAACCAGGTTTATTTTATTCACGAGGGAATTGAAATATGGTGCGATCAGGCCATTCATTATGATCAGGATAATTTTTTCAAGGCCTACGGAAATGTTCGAATGCAGCAGGGTGACACCGTTACTATGCAGAGCAATTACGCCGAATACAATGGAACAACGCAATTTGCCTTCGCCAGCGGAAAGGTGAAAATGACACGCCCCCAAACCTCCTTAGAAACAGACACCTTATTTTTTGACAGGGTAAAACAACAGGCATATTACAGAAGCG
>JAWOHC010000188.1:0-2918 GCA_046496275.1 Gillisia sp. | reverse complement strand
ATAAGTTCTGTATAGCCAATTACAGTATTTAACGGAGAGCGCAGGTCGTGGGTAATGGTAGCCATGAACTGCTCCCTTCGCTTCATCAATGATTCTGTAAAACTTTGGGCTTCCTCAAGCTGAATTCGATACCGTTGACTTTTGGAAACATCCTGAATAATTAGGAACAGAAAGAACAGAATGATCAAAATACTCGCTATTCCTACAAAAATTATAATGGAGGATACTTCCTCCAGTAGGTTTTGTGAATTTTCTACCCTGGCAATCGAATTTTGTCTTTCCTGCTGTTCTATCAGTCTAAGCAAATTTCTTAGTTGTTCGTTCAGGGTCATATCATTTCCCAACAACTCATTTTCTTTTTTATTGATTACCTCGCGGAATTGCTGGTTTTGTACTTCCAGTTCGCTCAAAACATTTTTCACTGCAATTACCAGGGAATCTGCGCTTAAGGTCGATAATTGCCCGGGGTTCTCATCTTTGGAAAAATCTAGCAGGCGAATTAAAACACTTCTTTGGTGCGATTCGAGATTGGAAAAGCGCCTTTCATAATTGTCCTCGTTAAAAGAAGCATCCACTTTTTGTAATTCCTGAATTACTTCCCGGTAATAACTGGTGTTTCTATCCCGAGATCGAAGATTTAACAGCTCTTTCAGGTTCTCGCTTTTTAGTGAAAGTAGTGTAGAAATACTGTCCAGCTCCGTTTGCATGATGGTATCTGTGTAGGTATTCTTAAGGGAATCCAGGTTTATCTGAATAAGCTCTATTTGTGCGGAATACCTGTTGAGATCTGTGGTATCTCCAGATTGAATGAAGCGTCTTCCAATATTTTCTGTTTCAGATAAATCGTTGGTTATTTCACTTACCAGGACCAGTTGCTGGTTGTTAAGCTCTCCGGATTGGGCCAGGGATGAAAACTTTACCACCTGAGTATAGATAAACCAGACTGCCAGAGCTGCCAGAGCGGCAACAAGCAAATATCCCAGAAGCACCTTTAAGGTTATTGATCGCTTGGTATTTTTCATTATTTAAATAATGCCAAAATTAAGCCATTTCTTTTAAAATGGAAGATTTACTTAGGAAATCAAAAAAAGCTTAGTACTTTTGACCCACATCTCAAAGGGGTGTCAAATCCTGAACTTTTTTCAGGCCGAGGCTGAGATTATACCCAAAGAACCTGGGCAGGTAATGCTGCCAAGGGAAACGAAATCTTCAAGGATTTCGAAAATGTATGCAACCCCCTGTTAAATCGCTCGAGAGATTTTAATAGGGTTTTTTTATGCATTTTTTTTTAAGCTATTAATTAATCTAAAGAATAATAGCCCCTTTTATTCGTAAATTTTAACCGTTACGAATGAAACAATTTTTTATGTTACCAGCAACCTTCTTGATATCAATAGTTGGTTTTTCTCAACAGGATCCTGATACAGTTTCCAAACCACCTGAAGTGCTTGAAGAAGTTCTCGTCCGGGCTATTCGGGTAGATGCAGATTCTCCTGTAACCCATTCCAATATCGATAAAAAAGAACTCGGGAAAAGGAATTTAGGTCAGGATCTTCCGTTCATGCTCAATTATCTTCCTTCCGTAGTTAGTACCTCCGATGCCGGAGCAGGAGTGGGATACACTTCATTTCGCGTGCGAGGAAGTGATGCTTCCCGAATAAATGTTACCTTAAATGGAATTCCATTTAACGACGCCGAAAGTCAGGGGTCATTTTTTGTCAATCTTCCGGATTTCACCTCTTCGGTTGAAAATTTACAGTTACAACGGGGTGTGGGTACCTCAACAAATGGTTCCGGAGCCTTTGGGGCAAGTTTGAATTTACTTACCGACGCGGTTTCCAAAGAGGCTTATGGAGAAATTTCAAATTCCTTTGGATCTTTTAATACAAGAAGGCACAACCTTAAATTTAGTACGGGATTGCTTAATGACCGTGTGGAAATTGCCGGAAGACTTTCCGCGATCGCTTCCGATGGTTATATAGATCGCGCAAGTTCCAATTTGAAGTCCTATTTCCTGCAGGCTTCATATATAGACGATAATACCCTTATTAAGGCCATCGCTTTTGGAGGACATGAAGTGACTTACCAGTCCTGGAATGGCATAGACAAGGAAACTCTTGAGGAAGACCGTACTTTTAATTCTGCCGGAATGTTTACGGATGCCCGGGGAAATCTCCGTTTTCACGATAATGAAGTAGATGATTATAAACAGGATCATTATCAATTTCACTGGAATCAGCGTTATAACAATAAATGGTCTTCCAATCTCGGTTTAAATTATACCTACGGAAGAGGGTTTTTTGAACAGTACAGGGAAAATGATCGCTTCTCAACCTATGGCTTTGAACCTTTAGAAGTAGGAGGAGAAACCATAAACAGGACCGATCTTGTTCGGCGTAGATGGCTGGAGAATGATTTTTATGTAATCAATGCCAATGCGACTTATAAAAACAATACCCTGGAAGTAACTTCAGGAGCATTTTACAGCCATTATAAAGGGGATCATTTTGGAGAAGTTATCTGGGCAAGATTTGCTCCGGATTCTGAGTTTGGAGATCGGTATTATTTTAGCGATGCCTCTAAAGATGAGTTCACGGTTTTTTCCAAGGCAACCTATCGACTCAATAACCATTGGCAGCTATTTGCCGATCTACAGGGAAGATTCATCAATTATAAAACAGCTGGTATCACTTCAGATGTAGTTCCAATAGATGTAAATGAAAATTTCAGTTTTTTTAATCCAAAAATGGGGGTGACGTACCAAATTGATAAATCCAATCAATTGTTTACATACTTCGGAAGAGCGCACAGAGAGCCTACAAGAAACGATTTTGAGGAGGGTATTTCCACTCCGGAAAAACTGAATGACTATGAACTTGGTTACCGCTTCACTTCTGATAAAATTAAACTGAATTCCA
>JAWOHC010000172.1:0-7901 GCA_046496275.1 Gillisia sp. | reverse complement strand
ATTGCAATTCCACTTGGAACATTTACCGTAAATATTGTGGGAAGTTTGCTCCTGGGCCTTATCCTTGGTCTGGCACTTAAAAATAATTCGCCTTCCGGTAATGCTTTATTTTTTCTTGCAACCGGCTTTTGCGGCGGCTTCACTACTTTTTCTGCTTTTGCCTTTGAAAATCAGGAATTGCTTAAATCCGGCGATTATCTTCATTTTGCAATTTATACCTTAGGAACACTTATCCTGGGTTTTTCAGCTGTTTTTGCCGGACTGTATTTCTCTAAATTGGTTTAAATATTTCACTTCTTAACTTTAAATATCCCACATTTCTTTTTTTTCCTTTTTCTGAAAGAACACAACTGCTTTTTTCAATTTGAAAGTCCAGCACTTTTTTCCTAAATACCTTCAATAATTTCCTTTCCTGGCTTTTTTACAACCAATTTTAAGAAAAACTGGCTGCAATATCCCTCATTTAAATTTTTAGGGATTAAAAATTAGGGCAATTTTTTACATTATACTGAAAATACATCGTTTTCAAAAGTAAACCCCTAAATTTTAGGGGTCTTACTTTATAATATCAACATATATATCAACTTACCCCCTTCTTTTAACCCTTTATAATGCTATTTAATTATATTTACAAAAATCCAAAACTAAAAAAAATATGAAAAAAATTGAGGCTATTATCAGAAAGTCAAAATTTGAAGAAGTAAAAAAAGGGCTCCATGACATTGGTGTCAATTTTTTTAGCTACTGGGATGTTACCGGGGTTGGTAATGAAAAACAGGGCCATGTATATCGTGGAGTTTCTTACAGCACAACCGATATACAACGACGATTGGTTTCCATAGTTGTATCTGACGATTTTCTGGATAAAACACTGCAGGTAATTTTTAAAACCGCCTACACCGGGGCGGTGGGAGATGGTAAGATTTTTATATCTACCATAGAAGAAGCCTACAGGATTCGAACCCAGGAAGGTGGAACAGACTCCTTAAACTAAGATTCTTAAACGCAACTAAAACCAATTAAAATGGAAGTACTTACAATTAACAATGTGTGGATGATGCTATGCACCGCATTGGTATTCTTTATGCATCTTGGATTTTCTCTTTTGGAAGTTGGCCTTACACGTCAAAAAAATGCGATAAACATCCTTTTTAAAAATGTATTTATAATCTGTGTCGGGCTTTTGATTTACAGTTTGATAGGTTTCAACCTAATGTATCCCGCATCTTTTCTTTATGGGATTATCCCTGATTATTTTATAGGCCTTTTTGGAATACAGGCTCCTATGGTAGAAGGGGTTTTAGATCTCACCTATAATGAAGGCTACACCTTTTATACCGATTTTCTTTTTCAGGGAATGTTTGCTGCAACAGCAGCTACCATAGTTTCCGGAGCAGTGGCAGAACGAATTAAACTCAGCAGTTTTATGATTTTCGCGATGCTTTACCTTGCGATCGTTTATCCTATTACCGGATCCTGGAAATGGGGAGGTGGATTTTTAGATGAATTAGGATTTTATGATTTCGCAGGCTCAACCCTTGTGCACTCTGTTGGCGGGTGGGCAGCCCTGATAGGAATTTATTTGCTGGGGGCGCGTATTGGCAAATTTGACAGCAATGGGAATTCCCATGCAATTCCCGGTCACAATATCCCCCTGGCAACTGCAGGTGTATTTATTTTATGGCTTGGCTGGTTTGGATTTAATGGTGGTTCTGTTCTTTCTGCCGATCCATCCTTAACCTCTATCACCCTGGTTACAACCTGCCTTGCAGCTGCAGCTGGTGGAATTTCGGCATTCCTGTTCTCTACATTCCGATATAAAAATTATGACCTTACCATGTTCTTAAATGGAATTTTAGGAGGACTGGTAGGAATTACCGCAGGAGCCGATCAAATGTCACCAGCCGATGCGGTACTGATTGGCTTGGTATCCGGGATAATTATCGTTCTGGGGGTTGCACTTATAGATAAGCTAAAACTGGATGATCCTGTGGGGGCTGTTCCGGTACATCTTATTTGCGGAATCTGGGGAACCCTGGCAGTAGGTATTTTTGGTAACCTGGCAGGATGGGATCAATTTTTCAAGCAGCTGGCGGGCGTTGGGGTAATTGGTGCTTTCTGTTGTATTTCTGCACTTCTAATTTTTTATACCATCAAGTCAACTTTAGGCTTGAGAATGGATGGTCTAAGCGAAACCGAAGGCCTGGATATTCACGAACATGGAATGGATGCTTATGCAGAATTTGGTGCGATCCAGGAAAAATAATTTACTCATCCACTTGAAAGAATAAAAAAGGAGCGCTTGGCGGAGCGCTCCTATAAAGTAATTCTCATCAATCAAAGACTAGTTCAACTCTTTTCAATTAATTAAACACAGCTTTTATCATGAGTAAAATCACCACTACAAATATCCGAAAAATTTTAATTATTCTGTGCCTCGGATTTTCAATTAATCCTCTAATGGCACAAGAATCTGGAGGAATAGAAGGATTTATTTCCAAATTCAGCGTTCAGGGCTCTGTGGATACCTATTTCAGAACAAATTTTAACGGACTCAATAAATTTGAATATGATGAGAATGAAAATATCCTAGGTTCTCCACAGGCTCCTGCGACCTCTTTTGCGAACGATCCCGGATTTGCATTAGGAATGGCAAATGTTATCTTAGGCTATGAAGGTGAAAAAGTTGGCTTTGTAGCCGACCTGGTGATAGGACCACGCGGGGAAGACGCCGTTTTTCTTTCAGGCCCTTCAACAAACCTGGTAAACCAACTTTACGTGTACTATAATGTAAGTGAAAAGCTAACCCTGACCCTGGGAAACTTTAATACGTTTCTTGGATACGAAGTGATCTCCCCTGTTGGAAATTTCAACTATTCCTCGTCCTATATGTTCTCTTACGGACCTTTCTCCCATACGGGTTTGAAAGCCGATTTTTCATTTTCGGATAACTGGAGTGGGATGCTGGCGATTATGAATCCCACAGACTGGACCGAATTTGATCCTTTTGGACTATACTCTTTTGGGGGTCAACTTGGATATTCAACGGATTTAGGAAGCGCATTTTTAAATGTGCTTTACGGGGAACAGGCTCCCAATACAACTGCCACATTTCAAATAGATCTCACCACGGGATGGGATTTAACATCTGTATTTTACCTTGGCCTGAATACGACCTATTCTTCCAATGGCGAAGGTTTTTACGCCGCAGCCCTGTATCCACAGTTTAAAACCTCTGAAAATTTTGCCATAGGACTAAGAGCTGAATATTTTGAGGAAATGGTAGATGGAGGTCCGGTTTACGGTGCAGGTATAAAAACATATGATTTCACCCTTACGGGAAATTATAAGATTGGCGGTCTTACCATAAAACCGGAACTCAGACTGGACAGCGTTTCTGAAGATGTTTTTGTGAACGCCAATCTGGTGCCAACAAACAAGCTTTCCTCCTTTATTCTGGCTGCAGTTTATGCTTTCTGATCTCCGGGTCTAAAAAGACAAATCAAAACCCCCGGAAGAATAAAACCTGCAAGGAGTGTTATGAATCTAACCTAAAAAAAGCTGTCCAAATTCATCTAATTTTGGACAGCTTTTTTTTATTAAAACCGATAAAATATTACAAACCCATATTAAAAGAATAAAAAGGCTTTAGGTGCCTACACCTTAAGATTATAGAACTTAGATTCTCCAAGATATTTTTTAATCATGGAATTATACTTGGGGCTCAACTTAAGATCCAGGGTTCCTGGAATATTATACAATGCTTCCATATCCTTATAGCCGGTTTTCAAAAGGTCTTCAAGGTATAGCATCGCCATTTCATAGTTCCCATCCTGAGCGCTTAATGAAATGATTTTTTTATAACCTTCAGGATTTTGTTTATCAAAAATAGTTTGTAAAACAGCTGTAAAAATCAACGGATCTATGGAGGCACCAGACTGAGATAAAACAGTATAATATTTACTGGTAAGGGATGCAAGGAAACCCTGCAGGCGATACCCCATTTCAGCTTCAGCTATATTTTCACCATTCTGGTATTTTTTCAATTCATTTAGTTGTTGATTCCACCAGGGAATATTTTCAAAATTAGCCAAGGCTATATCCTCATCAAAATAATAGGAATATTCTTCTTTTTTCATATTCTCTAAAACCAAAGCATTGTCGAAATCCTTTTTTTGCTGGCGGTAAAGCCTATTCCCCCGAAGTTCCTTTTGCAAAGTTTTTAACTCGTTCTTTTTATTATGAAGTGCATATTTCTCTTCCATAAACTCCAGCAGCCTGTAAGACCTATTAAACTGCATAGTTCGCCGTAAGCGTTTTGCTTCTTCAAGTTCCGCCTGGTATAGTAATTCCACCAATTCAGGATTCCCTGCTTTTAATCCCTTTTCCATTGCCTGAAGTGTAAAACTCCCCAAAGCCCTGGATATCAATTGAGAATCGGGCCATTCGTGAAACCCGTTAAAGGTGTACAAAAAAGCGGGATGCTTATTTCTTTTGAAGAACCTAACTGATTCTTCTAAATTATAAATCCTAAAATCATTATATCCGGAAATTCCTATAAAGGAAAACCGGTTTTCTTTTTTTAATAAATCGGGATTCAACCAGGTTCCACCGGCTGCCATAACGCCGCCAACATTTGAGATAACTACCGGGACCGCGCTTGCAACTTTAGCTCCTTCAGCAAAGCCAGCGGTATAAATTCTATTTGTATCTAATGGAAAAAAATTGAATGCGGTACTCATCATTCTATTTGCCACTTCCAGGTTATTGAGAAGGGAATCCTTCGCTACAATATTATTGGAGGCTATTATTATATACCCCTGCTCTTCGGCACCATGACTAAAGAGTTGCGCGGCAGACTTACCTCTTCCCTGAGGCTCAAAAACAAAAACAACAGGCCAGGTGGTATCATTAGAATATGATTTTGGCAGAAAAAGAGAAAAGGTTTCAGAAATACTAGCGTTCACTTTTAGGCTGTCCATCACTAATCCCTTCTTTAAAGTGAGTTCCTGGGCAGTTTGAGCAGTGCCATTTAAGGCGAAAAGAAGCAGAATAAAAGAAATATATCTCAGCATTTTTAAATGTTTATTTAACCTTATAAAGTTAGGTTATTAGCCTTAAATAAAAAAGACCCCTATAAATAGAAGTCTTGAACGTTTCATTAAAAATAACTATTGAGAATTATTTTTTAACTTTTATCAATCTCATTTTATCCAGACCAGGGAAAAAGAATTTAGAGATCAACGAAACTATAAGTAAATCTGCAAATATCAGGAACAATACTCTTACCGCTGAAATTCCATAATAAGACATTCCTGCAAAGCCTAATATCCCTGTCACTACAGTCATTATTAGGAAAATTAACATATATTTATTCATCGTAATTTTAATTTTATCAAAGATAATTACACAGTAGTCGCACAATTACTAAACAAATTACAATTGGTTAAAATTTAACTAAAGTTTTATTTTTTAAACAATAAATAATCAAATACCCCTAGCAATTCCCGGGGTAGAATCAAGAAAAAACAACAAAATTTAGATAAGATCCCGGAAGAATAAACCAGATGTTAGGGTTAAATAATAAAGCACTATCTTCGCGGCCGGTTGCCATCTTCTCCAAAAGGCAACAATTTTACACTTAGCCTGCCCGTGAAATATTCAAAAACGGCGCAGCATTTACATTTAATACATGACATTTAACGATTTAGAATTATCTGAACCTTTACAAAAAGCGGTTCAAAAAGTAGGATATACAAGCCCTACACCTATACAACAACGTTCTATACCCGCCATATTAAACGGCCGGGATATTTTGGGTTGTGCACAAACAGGAACAGGGAAAACAGCAGCTTTTTCCATTCCTACCATTCAATTATTGAATAAAAGTAATTTAAACGGAAACGGAAGAAAGGTAAGCATTAAGAGCCTAATCCTCACTCCAACCCGGGAACTGGCTATTCAAATAGGTGAAAGCCTTACAGATTACGGCCAGTTTAGCAAACTCAGGCACCTGGTGATTTTTGGAGGAGTTTCTCAACATTCACAGGTCCAGGCCTTAAAAAATGGTGTGGATATTTTGGTTGCCACTCCGGGTAGACTTTTGGATCTTATGGACCAAGGCTATATCTCCCTGTCCCAACTGGAAATTTTCACCTTAGATGAGGCAGACAGGATGCTGGATATGGGGTTTGTTCACGATGTTAAAAAAGTGATCAAAAAAATTCCGGTAAAAAGACAAACCTTATTTTTCTCGGCGACAATGCCCGATGCGATTATGGATTTGGCCAACAGCATACTTACCAATCCTTTAAAAGTGGAAGTTACTCCGGTTACATCTACCGCAGAGTTGATACAGCAGGAATTATATCTTATAGACAAGACCAATAAAAAGAGTTTATTGATCGACTTGCTGAAAGCTTCAGATGCCGACCAGATTTTGGTATTTACGAGAACCAAACACGGAGCAAATAAAGTGGTAAAAGACCTTATTAGTGTAGGGATTAAATCGGAAGCTATTCACGGAAACAAAACCCAGAATGCACGTCAAAAGGCCTTGAAGAATTTTAAAGATAAAACTACCCGGGTCCTTGTTGCAACTGATATTGCCGCCCGTGGAATAGATATCGATGATCTTGCATTGGTGATCAATTTTGAGATTCCCAACATTGCTGAAACCTATATTCACCGAATTGGCCGTACAGGTCGCGCAGGAGCCAGCGGAAAAGCCATCTCCTTTAGTGATTTCGAGGAGAAAGCATATATAAAGGACATCCAAAAGCTGATGGGTCAAACTATACCTGTTGTTGATGGACACGAGTATCCTATGGCATATTTTGAAATTCCGGAGAAGAAACCTCAGGGCAGAAGACCCGCCAGAAACCCTTCTAAAAAATCCAACACTTCTAGATCAAATACCGGAAAAACATCAAACCGCAGTAATTTTGGACGATCAGGGAACAAATAAGGGGCATTCTGTAAATTATTTTGGAGATTACCGTGATTTCTGGTGGAATAAAGCGTTCCTGGATCTCACTGCCAAGAGGCTGGAGCTTCAAAAATATTCTTCCATGCTAGATGTAGGTTGCGGCCAGGGACACTGGACCCGCATTCTTGCTCCATATTTGCATAAAAATTCAAAAATCACCGCGGTAGATAGCGATCCGCGGTGGTATTCTGAAAACCCGGAACTTGAAAATTATTTCAGGAATGTGGGAATGCCTTTTAGCTTAAAAAAAGCAGATGCACAGGACCTCCCTTTTGAGGATAACAGCTTCGATTTTGTGACTTGTCAAACGGTATTAATCCATGTTCCCGATCCTCAGAAAGCGCTGGAAGAAATGAAACGGGTACTAAAACCCGGTGGAACGCTGCTTTGTGTGGAACCCAATAATATAGTTCAAAGCCTCACCAAAAATTCACTCACCAAAAATGATTCCATCGATGAAACGCTGGATCATATAAAATACCGGCTTATTATTGAAAAAGGAAAAAGGAATTTGGGCCAGGGAGATAATTCCATTGGAGACCTTTTACCCGGAATGTTTGCTATGGAGGATTTAAAAAATATCGAGGTGCGATTGTCAGACAAAGCGATCGCGATGTATCCTCCTTATGATACTGAGGAACAAATGGCAACTATAGAACAATGGATGAAAGGAAGTTCCTGGACTTTGGGGAACCGAAAAGATATTGATTACTTCAGCGCAGCGGGAGAGAAATATATGCCGTTTTACTTTGAATATCAGGAAAAATACGCCCGAAGGGACGAACACGGCGCGACAGCCAGTGCGCGGAGTTCGCATCCCCAGATGCGAACGGGCACGGCGGCGCGACAGCCAGTGGGCGGAGTTCGCATCCCCAGATGCGAACGGGCACGGCGGCGCGACAGCCAGTGGGCG
>JAWOHC010000411.1:0-5857 GCA_046496275.1 Gillisia sp. | reverse complement strand
TTTTGCAGGAATTCCTGATCTATCATCCCTTTTTCTCCCTCCCAATCTTCGGGCGGTTCCATTAAAATATGTATAATTTCCAGGTCGATCTGGTTTTTTATTCCCTCTAGTTCTTCTCTAAAAGTTACATTTTCCCAATCATTATTTGCATAAATGAGAACTGCTCTTCTGGCATCGTTGGTTTCCCGCATTGTACGAAGCATGCTCATAGCCGGGGTAACTCCTATTCCTCCCATAACAAGAAAAAAGTGTTTCCCTGCAACAGGTGTAAAGGAACCAAAAGGACCTTCCAGGAAAGCGTTGGTGCCCGGTTTAAAATCCCCCCATTTGGAAGTAAAATCACCTACCTCTTTTGCAGTAAAAGAAAGTTTTTCATCTTCCTCTCCGGATGCCACTGTAAATGGGTTTTGTTGTAAGGTAAAGGGAGTTTCATTAATGCTTATCCAGAAAAACTGTCCGGCGGTAAATTGCTTTCGTTTATGACCAATGGGTTCCAGGCCAATGGTCCAGCAATTATTGCGTTCCTTCTTCACCTCTACTATTTTATAAGGTTTTTTCTTCATTCTCCAGGGACGTACTATCCTGGTATGGATCACAATGTACATCGGGATACCCATCAGCAGGGCAAGCAGCCCTTTTTTCCATAAGGCATCAAGGTAATGCCCCACCTGTATGGAGTGAACTACGCCTATAAAAACCAATGACAAGGCTAAAAAACCATGAATAAGCCTCCATTTCTCATAATTGAGCTTAAAAATTTTCCGCCATAAGCTGGTCGTGATTATAACAAGTAGCGCTACACCCGCAAAGCTTAGGGCTATGGCACGAAGGAAGTTCACGCGTGGATCAAAAAATTCACTGAATTTAGGATTCGCCAGGATCAATATTACCGGGTGAGCCAAAATAAACACCACGGCAACAATACCCATGCCCCTGTGAAAATGAAGGATGTTATCCATTCCAAAGGTGGGGGCAATATTGGCAAATCTGCCGGAAAAAATAAATTGTAAACCAAATATAGCCAGACCCAGAAATCCCAGGGCTACGGCCATTTCAATCCAAAAACCCCTGTATTCAGGAATATTCCCAGAAATTGCTATTGCCAGAGGAATTAGACTTAACAAGAAAAAAACCAACAGCCATAAAAAGGCACTTCGGTAATTATATTTCATGTTTATCCACTTTATCAGTTTATTTGTCTTTTTTTCTTGTCTTTTTTACCTGCTTTTCATAGTAGACCTTTGCTATTTGACTTCCAGCTATAGCTATAGCAACCAGCACCAAATAACCGATTAAAAGAGAGCTGAAGGGCATATCAAATACTGTTTTTAACATAGCCAGGAGAAAAGCACATAACCAGGAAACAATAGAAACCGCTCCCAGGGCAAAAGAGATCCGGGTCAATTTTTTATACCGTTTTTTCCCATCGGCCAATAGGGAAATATTTTTCATTTTAGGAGTGAGGTAAAGATTAAGTGCTGCTCCATTAATAATCACAATGAAAACCACTATCATTTTCATTACAAATCGTGGGTTCTCTGCAAAAACCCAAAAATATGGCAGCAATAATGCTAATCCGCTTAAAACCAGAAGTATCAATCCAAATATGATCATTTGTGAAATAAGGTGCATCACCACAGATTCCCTTGCAGTAATATTATAATTCCTCATAAAATGCGAGAACATAATATCTACAATCAGAGTACCACCAAGCCCCATTACCAATCCAAGAAGGTGAATTGTTATATGGTATTCCCTGGTTCTTGCCAGGAAAAGGTTGAAATCCATCTCTGTCCCTGCATAAACGCTAAAAAAAATGATTAGTGAAAAAACTATAGAAAACAACAACCAGGGACTAAATTTATTAATTACCCCCACACTCATTCCCATTTTATAAATCCCTAGAAAAAATGTAATCCCTGAAAGGTATAGAACAGCCAGGTCTATGCCCGGTGATCTGCCTCCAAGCAGGAGTTTTATAAGATAGATGATTACGACAATGCCAAAATATCCCAACAGGATCTTGTCTACAGGAATTTCAAAAAACAATTTATTTCTAATATGAATTATTGGATCATCCTTATCTGGATCGTATTTCGGTTTTTTCCTTTGCTTTAGCCGTCGTCTTAAAAAGGCATAAAAAACAATAGCGAAACCCGCAAGGCCAATCACCAATAAGGAAATTAAATTTAAAACCATCTTAAATTGTTTTTGCCTGGCCAGTTGGTTGTATTAAAAATTAACTTCTACGTTTTACTTAAAAACCGGGAGGGGGATGAAGGGTTTTGTTGTTTTCCAAAAAAGGAAGGCTATGCACTTAAATATCAGGAAATTAATACAAAAATATTACTAAAATTTCATTAAAGTTTTAAAAAATCAGCCTTCCGGATCTTCCACACTTGAAAATTTTAAATATGCGCTGTTCTTGGAATTCGGTTGAAATAGCCAGCACGACATTTTTTTAAATCAGAAACCACAGGACAAACCACAAGGTGTATCCTGATTATTTTCGGGATAAAAATACTTTTAAAAATTCGTGGTAATCTTCGGGGAATAAACCAATCAAAAAGGGATTAAATAGATCCAGATTCTTTCTAAAGATGATAGATATCATATTTGGCCAATAAAAAGTAAATGCAACTTTATTTAGTTTAGAAAAAAATATAGTTTCGCTCATTAGCTGGCACCTCATTTTTCAATTTTAAATAACAATCTTACTAATTAGCACTATGTTAGAAGCACACAGTTTTCAGATCCCGGTAATGGGCGTTGGATTTACAATAGATACTCCGGTAAAGGTATCTCATTTTGGAATTTCGTCGGTTATATCATTGGTAGATGATGGATTAGCAGAGAGAATGAGGGAATTTTATTGTGATAAATACGATTTGTCTTATTCTGAAATTGATACCAATCAGGAAGATTACAGAGCAAAACGATTGACCGCGTATCTCAATCTCATCAATTTAATTGTCTCAAACAACTTTAAAAACATAAAAGAAGAGTCATTTAATGCAGGAAGTAACTTAACAAAATACTTTGAAATGCTTCCCGATCCTTCTCAGCTTAAAAAAGAATACCTCTTGATGCTTGAGGAAAAAGATGAAAACATCAAAGCTTCTCTTCAAAAAGAGTTAAAAGAAAATTTGGTTCCTGGTTCTATTGATGTAAACATCATGACCAAAATAGATAAGGATAACTATACCAAAAAAGGCGAGAAATTACCTTCAGAATTCAATGATGCGCACGCGGCCGTTAGAGGTTATGCAAATTCAAACCTGAGTGCTTCAGGATTAGTGCTTTCAGCGGGGTTAAGTCCAAGATTATATAGCTACCTGTCCAATTTTGATGGATTTTTTCCTGACAAAAATGAAAAACTCACAAAAAAAATAATATTAAAAGTAAGTGACTACCGTTCAGCCTTGGTACAAGGAAAATTCCTGGCTAAAAAAGGGATCTGGATTTCAGAATACCGAATTGAATCCGGACTTAATTGCGGTGGCCACGCCTTTGCAACCACTGGATTCCTTATGGGGCCAATCCTGGAAGAGTTTAAACAAAATAAATCTGAGTTGATTCAGGAAGTTCATGGCATCTTAAACGAAGCGCTTTCGTTGTCCGGAAGGCCAACATTAAGCAAGCCCTTAGACTTAAAAATTACCGCTCAGGGTGGATTTGGAACGGCTAAGGAACATCACTTTTTATTAAATTATTACAATCTGGACAAGATAGGCTGGGGAACACCATTTTTGCTCGTACCCGAAGCGGTTAATGTTGATGATAACACCCTTGAAAAACTTCTGAAGGCAGGAAAAGAGGACCTGTACCTGAGTAACACTTCTCCAATGGGAATTCCTTTTAATGCCCTGAAGGATTCCTCAAAGGATTTGGAAAGAGATGGTAAAATAGAGATTGGAAAACCAGGGAGTACCTGCCCAAGTCAATTTTTGAAATTGTTTAATAAAGAATTTACAGATAGACCAATTTGTACCGCTTCCCGACAATATCAGAAGTTAAAAATCAAAGAACTCAATGCTAAAAAAGATATTTCCAAAGAACAACACAGCAGGGAATACCATAAGATCACCGAAAAATCCTGTATTTGCACAGGTTTGGTAACGACTCCATACATAAACCACGGTCTTTTAAAATCTACAGATGGGGATAGCGTTTCAGTGTGCCCGGGACCTAATTTGGCTTATTTTTCAAAAAAATCTACACTTTCTGAAATGGTGAATCATATCTATGGAAAAATAAATCTGCTGAATGACACCTACAGACCTAACCTGTTTGTTAAAGAATTGGGGATTTACGTAGACTATTTAAAAAATGAAATTGAGGAATCCGTAGAAACAATCAATGGTCGAAAATTAAAGTATTTTGAAGAGTTTAAAACTAATTTATTGAGTGGAATCGAATACTATGATACGCTAGTACATGAAATGAAAGAGGAAACGGAGATCTACAAAAACAAAATGAAAGAGGAATTGGAAAAAACTGTTTTTCAAATACATGCTATAAAATTACCCATCCTGCAATAAAAATTGAGAATCAGACTTTCTGATCCTATTGTAACTTTAAAACCTATTTCTATCCGGAAATGGGTTTTTAAAGTTTGCACAAGATTTTAGAGTATTTAATTAAAAGGAGGGATCGTAATATGCCCGAGATGAAGCAGAAAATCATTTCAGCTTTGCTGGAAAAAATAATTTCTTCTGAAAAAAAATAAATATCTTCCTGAATTTATTCCTTTAAAATATTAATTTAGAAAGAATTTAAATTTCCAATGAAACATATAGTTGTACTTACCGGAGCAGGAATAAGCGCTGAAAGCGGAATAAAAACATTTAGGGATGCCGACGGTTTATGGGAAGGGCACGACGTTATGGAAGTGGCCACGCCCGAGGGTTGGGAACAAAACACCAAAAAAGTCTTACAATTCTATAATGAACGCCGGAAACAACTTTTGACGGTTGAACCTAACGCAGCACACCACGCCATTGTTGATCTCGAGAAAAAATATAAGGTAAGTGTGGTAACGCAAAACATCGATGATCTTCACGAAAGAGCGGGAAGCACTAAGGTTACGCATCTTCATGGAGAACTTTTGAAGGTTAGGAGTACCTTTGACGAAAATCTGGTTATGGATTGGAGATCCGATTTGAATCCGGGAGATTTCTGTGAACATAATTTTCAGTTAAGGCCTCACGTTGTATGGTTTGGGGAAGCCGTCCCAATGTTTCCTGTAGCCGCAGAAATCACCGAAAAAGCAGATATTCTTATAATAATTGGAACCTCCCTGCAGGTTTATCCGGCTGCTGCTCTCATGGATTTTGTGGAACATGGCACCAGGATTTATTTTATAGATCCTAAACCTACCATCGCTCCGGGGCCTGATGTAACAGTAATCAGTGAAAAAGCTTCCATAGGAGTGCCTAAACTTGTAGATGAACTTTTAGGGATTATAGCTTAAATTTCCATACAATCCTTCGCTATTGGTCAACAAGTTATTTGGAAAGCCCTCTGAAGGTGTGGTTTCAGCTTTATCAAAAATGCTTGTCGGATAACAATGATTTGAAAATTAAAGTTATGTTTTAGAAAATTCTGGCTTATTTTATAAATCTTAGTTAAGAATTGCCATTTTTGCTTCGAATCTTTTTAACCACTAAGCACACCAAGAAAAAACCCAGAGGCCACAAAGAAAAAAATGATGATTGAAAATGAACCATGGATAATTATTGAGCTGGAAATTAGAAAGTGACTACTTGATGACTGCAGTGCCGAACGGATAGCAAGACTTTGTGCACTTTGCGGAAACTTTGTGTCCTTTGCGGTTAAAGACCTTTCTAGAATTAAC
>JAWOHC010000353.1:0-8529 GCA_046496275.1 Gillisia sp. | reverse complement strand
CCACTGGTAATATTGGTGAATGAACTCTCTGCTTCGGCTTCAGAAATTCTTGCGGCTGCAATGCAGGATTATAAAAGAGCGATTATTATTGGAAGTAAGCAAACCTATGGTAAAGGAACGGTTCAAAATGTAATTGATCTAAATACCACCGTGAGAAGCAATGAGTATGGGGATTTAGGAGCATTGAAATTGACCACTCAAAAATTTTACCGTGTAAACGGGGGTTCTACTCAATTGGAAGGTGTTAAAAGCGATATTGTAATTCCAGACAGGTACAGTTATATAGACATAGGAGAAAAAGATTATGATAACCCATTACCCTGGGATCAAATTGCAGCTGCAAAATATAAAGCCTGGGATGGGTATTTGGATTTTGATGTAACCATTGAAAACAGCCAGAAAAGAATTGAAGATAATCAACAGTTAAATCTTATTGCTCAAAATGCCAAATGGGTAAAGGAGCAACGTGATAATGAGGTTTACTCCCTGAATTTTAGCAATTATCAATCACAGAGGGAAAATCTCGAAAACGAGGCAAAACGGTTTGATGCAATTTCAGATTACACTTCCAATCTCACATATAAGTCCTTGCCCTATGAGAAGGAAATGTTTAAAAGCGATACCATTCTTAAGGAGAAACGAGACCGCTGGCATACCAGCTTAACCAGTGATGTGTATGTCGAGGAAGCTATTAATGTATTGGATGATATCCAGGTTAATAACATTAAAAAAAGAAAGATTGCTAATATCAAAAATTAGCAAATTCTAAATTCAATTATTAAACCCTTCAGAAGTAAAAATTGCTTTTGAAGGGTTTTTCTTTGGGTTCTGTTTTAGGAAGTTGTACAATGGTGCTTTCTTTAACCACAAAGGGCAAAAAGGTTCCCCAAAGACCACAAAGTGATGCAATTCCAGGGGTTCTTTTGTTAGGTAGTTCCTTTTTATAACTGCCAATTCAATGATTATCCATTTGGTTCAATTTATATCCTGTTCTAAAACCTAACCTTTTTTTTAAGGTTGCCAGGAGCTTAAAGCCATTAATGAACCCGGTGATTAAAGTAAACTAAGGGGGGGGAATACAAGATGTATTTGTGATAATTGTCCTTGCAACGGCTGTTCTATAGGTTGCAAGAGGTTGGCCGTAAACCTATGAAAATGACATTCTTTCAGCGTCCAGTTTAATAAATATAAACAGAAGGATTGTAAATCCCCATAGTCCCGAACCTCCATAACTAAAGAATGGAAGCGGTATTCCAACGGTAGGGAATATGCCTATTACCATGGCTATATTTACAAGGAAATGAAGGAACAGGATCCCAACAACGCTATATCCGTAAACCCTGTTAAACTGTGATTTTTGCCTTTCTGAAAGATACAGAAGTCGTAGCATTAATAATATAAAAAGGAGTGTTACAAGGGAAGTGCCCAGAAATCCCCATTCTTCTCCTACGGTACTAAATATATAATCTGTGTGCTGTTCGGGAACAAATTGTCCTTTTGTTTGAGTTCCTTCTGTCCAGCCTTTTCCTAACCAGCCTCCGCTACCAATAGCAATTTCACTTTGATTGGTGTTATATCCTATTCCCTTTGCATCTACTTCATGGCCAAGGACAATATTAAAACGGTCCCTATGGCGCTGTTCAAACATATTCTCAAAAATATAATCCACAGAATAGGAATACCCTATAGCCAAAACCAACGTGCCAAGTAAAATTAAATAACCCGGGCGATTCCGTCGGTTTTGAAATAAACTAAAAAGTGCTATAATCCCAAGCGCAATGCCTACATATAAAGGGCCAAAAATTAAGGTGAAAACAAAAACAGCTATTGCTGCAAAACCCAGAAAAAGATAAATCCCGGATAAACCTTCCCGGTAAAGCGGAAATAGAAATGCAGAATACACTAGCGCGCTTCCTGCATCGGGCTGAGGCAAAATAATTAGTGCGGGAAGGATGATTATAAGAAATGCTTTGATTTGATTTGAGAAGAGCTTTATATTGGTTTGAATATCTCCTATATATTTCGCCAATGCAAGTGCCGTAGCCACTTTGGCAAACTCTGCAGGCTGAATGCTTATTCCGCCAAATACATACCAGGAAGTTGCCCCATTAATGGTTTTACCAAATGCAAATAAGCCCAAAATTGAAATAAGTGACAGTATATAGATAATACTGGAAAACCGCATATAGAACCTTGCTTCAATAGAAAGCAGTACTACAATCATAAAAAAGCTTAGCAAAATCCACACTGCCTGCTTTCCATAAACCTGACTGAAGTCAAACATCGAGGAAGGATTATCTCCCAAGGAGGCAGAATAGATATTGATCCATCCAAAACCTACCAGTAGTAAATAGATGATAATGGTTAACCAATCAAAGGAAACAGAACTTTTTGACATTATCTATTAATTGAAAAAGGTTCTCCGGAATATGGCTTTTTATATTCCTCCTCCAGGCTATGGCTTAGGATCCAGTCTTCCATGTCGGTTCTGCTGATAGTCCCTTTTAGGTATTTTTCGATCATTAAACCTGCGATTCTTCCGGCGTATCTACCTCCCCAATATCCATTTTCCACAAATACTGCAATGGCGATCTTAGGATTGTCTACCGGCGCAAAAGCTATAAAAATTGAATGGTCTGTTAGCTGAACCCGTTTTGTTCCAATTCTTGTAAAATTTTCGGCAGTTCCTGTCTTTCCTGCTATTTCAATGCCGGGAATCTTTAGTGTTTTAGCTGTTCCGCTTAGATAAACCTGGTGCATTCCTTCTACTACGGGTTCAAAATGTTTAGGGTCTATGGAGGTATGTTTTTTCTCTGTAAATTCTTTGTCTTTTATAGGATCTCCCTCGATTTCTTTTAAAATATGAGGCGTGTAGAACCAACCTTTATTTGCAATTGCTGCGGTCATGTTGGCCAGTTGAATAGGAGTCATCAAAACTTCTCCCTGTCCTATCGCATTGGATATAGTTGCTGTGGAATACCATTTATAGGTAGGATAATCGTAAATTCTGTTATAATAATCGGCGGTTGGGATTTTTCCAGGTCTTCCTGTAGAAAGATCGGAACCAAGATAATCTCCTAAACCGAAGCTTTTAAGGTGATTGGCCCAGGTATCTACCCCTTCCTGTGGAGTTGGGAATTTTTCAATAATACGGCGGTACACAGTGGCAAAATATGCGTTACAGGATTGGGCTATCCCTGGAATCATATCCAGAGGAGAAGCGTGAGCGTGACATCCCATTTTTCTTCCCCGGCCAAAAACATATCCCATACTGCAGGAAACCCTGTCCTGGGTAGTTACCACTCCTTCCTGCAAGCCTATGAGCGCGTTGATGGTTTTAAATGGAGACCCGGGAGGATACTCTGCCTGTAATCCCCGGTCATAAAGTGGACGGGCAATTGTGTCGTAATAGAGTTCGGTGAAATTACGGGAACGCTGTCTTCCAACCAGTAAAGCCGGGTCATAGGAAGGTGCGGTAACCAACGCCAGAATTTCGCCCGTTGCGGGTTCCAGGGCTACGATACCACCCCATTTGTTTTCCATTAACTTCTCCCCGTATGCCTGTAAATTGGCATCAATAGTAATGGTAACATCTTTTCCTTTTTTAGGAAGTGTATCGTAAATCCCATCTTTAAAAGCTCCAATATCACGGTTGAATCTGTCCTTTTGAATATATTTCACCCCTTTTACCCCGCGGAGCAATTCTTCGTAATAGCCTTCGATTCCCTGCTTTCCTATTAAATCCCCTGACATGTAATACGGATTTTCCTCAACGATCTTTTTGTTCACCTCAGCTATATATCCTAAAACATTGGATCCGTTATGGGTTTGATAATCCCTTAAAGAGCGTTTTTGAATATAAAACCCTTCATAATTACGCATCTTTTCCTGTAAATAGGCGTATTCAGATTTGTTTAACTGTGGAACTATAATGGAGGGAAGTCTTGGAGAATAGATCTTGGCCTTGTCCAGCCTGCGGGCAACTTCTTCCGGCGAGATGTTTAGCATTCGACTAAATTCTGCTGTGTCGAATACCTTTACATTGCGCGGAATTGCCATCACGTCATAGGAGGGCTGGTTTGAAACCAGGAGCATTCCATTTCTGTCAAAAATATAACCCCGTTGCGGATAGTCATAAACAACTTTAACCGCATTATCCTGAGATCTTGCCTCGAAAGAATCGTCTAAAACCTGCAAATAGAATAACCTTGCCAGGAAAATTATTCCTGTAGTAAGAATTATAATATAAAGCAGCAGTGTTCTCATCTTCGTTTCGGTTTGAAAAGCGTTAAGCTTATCAGGATCAATATTACAGTGAAAATTCCTGAAAATAAGGTCTTTTTCGCCATCAAAAAGATATGGGAGAAATCAAACATTTCCAGGGTAAATAAAATAAAATGGTGAACAAAAACCAGGATTAAAATATAACTCAATCTCGCTCCAAAGGGAGTATTCACCAGCTTAACAGTTTGATAATCATAGCTTATCCCAAAGGAGAACCTTAAAACTGCCGGCCGTATAAAAGCAACAACAACACAGGCAGCCGCATTTATCCCTCCACTATCCTCAAAGGTATCAATACTTATTCCCAATAAAAATGCTACCAGCAAAAATAAAGTTTGCGGAGTATTAAAGGGATACAATACCAAAAACAACACGTAAAAATAAGGATTTATATAGCCCAGAAAGTTGATATTGTTAAGGAGTAAAACCTGTAACAATACCAAAATGATAAAGCGGATTATATTTTCTATTATTGTATTAGTCATCGATGTTTTCCAGCGCTTTTACTTCAGCTTTATCTTTGTTTTCTATGATATACACATAGCCAATGTTGGTCATGTCATTAAAAAGCCGGATGTTGATGGTATAGTAACTTTCACTTACATCGAGTTTGAAATCGGTAATATTTCCTATTGGAATTCCCTCTGGAAAAATTAGGGATCTTCCACCGGTTATAATGGTATCACCTCTTTTTACCGGGGCTTGTCTTGGGACATCAACCAGCTGAACTATATTAGGATCTTTACCATCCCAAACAAGGGAGCCAAAATGATTGGTCTTTTTAAGCTGTGCATTGATCCTGGAATTGCTGTTTAAAATAGAGATTACCCTGGAATATTTTGTAGAGACCTTATCGATGATCCCAACAATACCCTGGCTGGTTATAACCCCCTGCTCTGTTGTGATGCCGGAATTTTCACCAATGTTAAGGGTGATATAATTATTGGTTTTTGAATAGTTGTTGTTTACAACAGCGGCAGTTTTTATTTGGTAAATTCCTTTATAGGATATGGAATCTAGAAATTTTTCTTCGGAAATAGTGTCCTGGATATTGGTGAGTTTGCTCCTCAGGTATTTATTTTCTTCCACCAGCCTTTTGTTGTAATCTTCCAGGTGGAAATAAGTTTGAATATTATTGGCCCAGTTATAGATTCCCCCGGTGATAAAATTCGCGGAACTTATAAATTTGCTTTTATGAAACGAATGTGACTGGATTGTTAAAAACAAGGAAATCCCGAGCAGCAACAGGAATAAAATGTTATTCTTATTGCGGATAAGAAAATTAAATATCTGCTGCATAAGTCGGCTCCTACTTTATCAATATTCCCTTATATCGGCTTAGGTTTTTTAGACATATTCCGGTACCACGAACTACAGCTCTTAGGGGGTCTTCAGCGATATAAACAGGAAGATCGGTTTTTAGGGATAATCGCTTGTCCAGGCCTCTCAACATAGATCCACCTCCTGCAAGGTAGATCCCGGTATTGTATATATCGGCAGCTAGTTCCGGCGGGGTTTGAGATAGGGTTTCCATTACGGCATCCTCAATTCTTAAAATTGATTTATCCAGTGCTTTGGCGATTTCCCTATAGGAAATTTGTACCTGTTTAGGTTTTCCAGTTAGTAAATCACGACCCTGAACGCTCATCTCTTCCGGTGGAACTTCCAGATCTTCGGTAGCGGCTCCAATTTGAATTTTTATTTTTTCAGCAGTTCGCTCTCCAACATACAGATTATGCTGTGTGCGCATATAATAAACGATGTCATTGGTGAATACATCTCCTGCAATTTTTATAGACTTGTCACATACGATACCACCTAAAGCTATTACAGCAATCTCGGTAGTACCACCACCTATATCCACGATCATATTTCCTTTAGGCTGCATGATATCTACCCCAATTCCAATAGCAGCTGCCATTGGCTCGTGAATAAGATATACTTCTTTTCCATTTACCCTTTCTGCACTTTCCTTAACGGCGCGCATTTCAACTTCGGTAATTCCGGATGGAATACAAATCACCATTCTTAAGGCCGGCGTAAACATTCTCTTTTTTAATGCAGGGATTTCCTTGATAAACATGTTTATCATTTTTTCGCTGGCATCAAAGTCGGCAATAACACCATCTTTCAAAGGTCTTATCGTTTTTATGTTTTCATGGGTTTTCCCCTGCATCATGGCAGCTTCTTTCCCCACGGCTATAATTTTCCCGGTGGTTCTGTCCCGGGCCACAATGGAAGGGCTATCCACAACAACTTTATCGTTATGGATGATCAATGTATTTGCGGTTCCTAAATCTATTGCTATTTCTTCAATGAGAAAGTCAAAAAATCCCATATGCTATCTGTTGAGGTTAGGTAAATGTAGTGAAATTAATGTTTAAAATGCCGTGTCCCGGTCATCACCATTGCAATATTATTTTTGTTGCAATAATCAATGCTCAATTGGTCTTTTATTGAACCTCCGGGCTGAATTACTGCTGTTATTCCTGCATTTCCGGCAATTTCAACACAATCCGGAAAAGGGAAAAAAGCATCGCTCGCCATAACAGCCCCTTTTAGGTTAAACTTAAAGGAATTTGCTTTCTCTATACTATGGGTTAAGGCATCCACCCTGGAGGTTTGTCCTGTTCCACTTGCGAGTAGTTGTTTGTTTTTTGCTAAAACGATGGTATTGGATTTGGTGTGTTTGCAAATTTTAGATGCAAAAATCAAATCATTTAACTCGTTTTCTGCGGGTTTATTGTTGGTCGCATAGCTTAAACCTTCAACAGAATCTGTTTTATGATCCCTGTCCTGAACCAAAATTCCGTTTAAACAGGTTCTAACAAGATCCTGGGTGAATTCCTGAACTTTTTGAACCAGGATAATTCTGTTTTTCTTTCCTGTTAAAATTTCCAGGGCATCCTTTGAGTAAGAAGGCGCAATAACCACTTCACAAAATAATTCATGGATCTCTTCAGCGGTAGCTTTATCAATTTCGGTATTGCTGATAAGAACTCCTCCAAAGGCTGAAACAGGATCTCCTGCCAATGCATCTAAATATGCCTGGTGCAGCGTTTCCCGTTGCGCCAAACCACAGGCATTGTTGTGTTTCAGGATTGCAAATGTGGGTGCATCATTTTTAAATTCACTCATAAGGTTTACCGCAGCATCCACATCAAGCAAATTGTTGTACGAAAGTTCCTTTCCATGTATCTGGTTAAAAACCGCCGCAAAATCTCCGTAGAAAGTCCCTTTTTGGTGCGGGTTTTCTCCGTAACGCAATTCTTTTCCATTTGAGAAACTCTGTTTAAAAACGTTTGCTTCAGAATTAAAAAAGTTGAAAATGGCAGTATCGTAATGCGAAGAGACCTGGAACGCCTTTGCTGCAAATTTTTTGCGGTCCTCCAAACTGGTCTTCCCGTTGGTTTCTGAAATAAGGGTTAAAAATTCGGAATAATCTTCTACTGAAGCTACACAAATCACATCTTTGAAATTTTTTGCTGCAGCGCGAATCAAAGAAATTCCACCGATATCTATTTTTTCTACGATATCTTCTTCGGAAGCTCCGGAAGCCACCGTTTTTTCAAATGGGTAAAGATCCACGATGACGATATCTATTTGCGGGATCGCATATTCCTTCATCTCTGCAACATCACTTTCATTTTCCTGACGGTTTAAAATTCCGCCGAAGACTTTTGGGTGAAGGGTTTTTACTCTTCCGCCTAAAATAGAGGGATACGAGGTAAGATCTTCCACTGCAATCACTTCAATGCCAAGGTCTTTTATAAACTTTTCAGTGCCGCCTGTAGAGTAAATTGTAACGCCAAGATCATTAAGTTTTTGTGCTATGGGAGCCAGCCCCTCCTTATCAAATACAGAAATAAGGGCCGATTTCACCGATTTAAATTCGTTCATTGTGTTGTGTTTGTTATGGTTGCAAAAGTAATTAAATCACTATAAAATCTGTGGATATGAACTTTTATTTCTTAAAAAAAATGTAACGAAATTCATTTGGCTGCGTCTTATCCGGTATCGATGCAAAACACCTGTTTTTACTATGCTAATCTATCTTAGGGTTCTAAAGGAAAGTTTCAATTTTGCCATCAACGCATTAAGAAACAACAAGCTGCGGACATTTTTATCCCTGCTTGGTGTAACTATTGGGATTTTTTCAATTATTGCGGTCCTCGCAGCCGTTGATTCTCTTGAAAGGGAAATTAAAGGTTCTTTGAGTTCCCTGGATAACAGCACCATTATTAT
>JAWOHC010000352.1:0-4361 GCA_046496275.1 Gillisia sp. | reverse complement strand
AATGAAAAAATACTAAAAACCACTTTCTGGTCACTTAACATCGGATTGATGGCCATGGCATTATTAAGCCTGTTACCAATGGGGATATGGCAAGCCATTGCAAGTATAGAACATGGGATGTGGTATGCACGTTCTTCAGAATTGATGCAGAACCCGAATATGATCACCTTAAAATGGCTGCGCACCATTGGAGATGTAATTTTTGCAGTAGGAATGCTTACTCTTTGTTGGTTTGTATTTGATTTGACACTGAAAAACAGAAATAAGCAACCCAACCCTTCAGAAATTAATAAGGGAGTTTCAAAGGAAAAATTAAAAATTGCAGAAGCTGTTGAAGTATAACATATATTGAACAGGAGAAATTTCGAAAGCCATTTCTCCTGTTCATTTTTATCCGGAAATTATAAAGCTCACATAAGAAAAACACATCGGGAAAATTATTTGATAATTACATCTTTATGAGCATCCCTTTTGTTTTAAATATTTGGAATAACTATGCTTGGAAACATCGCTTCCGCCATTTTTATCTTTATTCCAAATAGATGTTATTACCTTCTTAATCTTTGTTGGATTTTTTTAAGCAAAAACAGAATCAGAATTCAATTTACAAATTAAAAAGTTCAAAAAAGATACGTGTATCCTTTTTGAACTTTTATTATATTTGACAAAGAACTACTATTTTAAACAAAATTATATGATAAGTAAAAGCTGTAAATATGCCATAAGAGCAACCGTTTTTATCGCTTCCCAGGCGGTGAAGAATGTAAAACCGGGTGTGAAAGAAATCGCAGAAGAAATAGAAGCTCCTCCGGCTTTTACCGCAAAAATCCTGCAAAATCTTAGTAAATATAAGATCGTAACTTCCCTTAAAGGTCCATACGGCGGATTTTATTGTGAAAATTACCAACTGGATCTCCCTGTAATTGACATTGTTAACGCAATAGACGGAGTAGCTGTTTTTAAAGAATGCGTAATGGGATTGCACAACTGTACGGATGAGCATCCTTGCCCTATGCACTATAAATATGCCGAAAACAGGAAGGATTTATTATTATCCTTTCAACAAACTACCATCGGGAATCTTGCTAGGGATCTTTCTGCAGGGATAGTCTATCTGAAAAATTAAAATCGAATTTGTAGAAGGCGGACTTATGGCATGGCAGGTTTAGAAATAGAGATTCTATTTCTGCCTAAATCAACAAGTTTAGGCGATTATACGCTCTAAATTTTTCATATCCTGAAAATTATATACAATCCTTTCATATAGGACAAACCTGTCCTTTATGGTTTTTATTGATTACCTTTGTTATATTATAAAACAAAATATTATGAAAACTAAAAGTTTAAAATTAAAGACAGAAAAACGGGGTTTATTAATTATTCTATTAGCCCTGGGATTATGGATGCTTCCGCAAACAACTTTTGCGCACTGCGATTCATATGATGGTCCAGTGGTCAAGGATGCATTAAAAGCATTGGATAATAATGATCCAGGTTTGGTAATGAAATGGATAGATGCCAAACACGAAAAAGAGATTGCAGATTTATTTTCTAAAACATTGAAATATAAATCTGGTGATAAAGAGATCTACAGTCTTTTAGAAAAACATTTTCTTGAAACTCTTGTAAGAGTTCACAGGGAAGGGGAAGGGGCGCCTTACACGGGATTAAAACCTGCGGGATCCACCAAGCAAATAATCCAACTCACCGATATTGCCCTGGCAGAGGATGATTTTGAGGGATTTCTCTTAAAATTTAATGGACATGTAGAAACAATCCTTAAGGAGAAATACGATAAAGTGGCAGCGCTTAAAAAAGTTAAAGACCAATCTGTTCAAAAGGGGAGGGAGTATGTTGCAGCATATGTTGCTTACACTCATACCGTAGAAAAAATGCACGATATCCTGGTACATACCGGCGATGCACATTAAGTAGAAATTAAATTCAATATTTTAATTTTAAACATTTTCATTTTTTTGAATTCCTGGTATGTAGCAGATGTTTAAGGATTATTGGAGTGAATAAAATTATGGATCATAGGATAAATTGTTCGAAAATTGGGCTAAAGGCAATTTAGGGTTTGCAGGAACTTGTCAATTATGTGGAAAGTTCAGGCCTGGAGAAGTCGCTTATACCAAACAGATGTCATAGTAGCAGCCTAATGTGAAGGGGCTATACGAATAGATCCTTAATTTTTCAGGAATGAAAAAAAAGAACAATCAATGAGTATAGCATCATATACACTCAACCCAGCACAGCAACATGTGAATGAGCGTGGTTCAAAAATCTTAGATTGTGATCTATTGGATTTAAAAATCCATACCGGAGTAAAAGGCCCAGTAAGGCAGCGATCAGGAAGTTGATTAATGCGGTAAGGATCCAGAATTTTTGCATTCAGGCTAAAGTAAAAACAAATTCACATAATAAAGATAGTTATTAAGTTATTCCGAATATAGGTCCATCTAAAAATTATGTTTAATGAGGATTTTACTGATTTTGGTCATATTTAGCAGGTGATACATCAGGTAGTTTCGTGCAAATTTTAATCGTTGCTAATTTATTGAGTTGATGAATGTCCTAATCCTCACAGATTTTTCGGAAGTAGCTGAGAATGCCAGTAATTACGCCTTGCAATTCCTAGAAGAGGTTTCTGTTAATTTTTACCTGCTCAACATTGGATTGTTCAATTCCGGTGGCCTGGCGCAGGTTGGCATAAAGGGAGGAAAAGAATTGGCATTGGAAAAACTGGAAACAAGGGTTGAGGAACTTCAAAAATTAACCATTAATAAGGAACATAATTTTGCTTTCTTTTATTCTGAAAATAATCTTGTTGATGCCACCCGGAAATTTGCCGAAGAAAAGAGGGTCGACCTTATCGTAATGGGAGCTGTTCGCAGTAGCTGCTCAGAAAATACAATGCTGGGCAATCACACCTTCGAGGTAATTAAAAAAGTGAAATGCAATCTTCTGGCAGTACCTGAAAACAGCCATTATAAGGAACCGGAAAAGATATTAATCCCAATAGATCGTTCGGCTTCTTTGGACGGTGAAATATTTCGGTTCCTGGATCACCCCGGAATGGTGAAAAAAGCAAGTGTTTTGGTTATGGAAATCGTGGACAGCCCATATTCTGAAAATTCTGCGCTAGAGCCGGGAAAAGGGCTTTTAAGCCAGCTGAATAACGTGCGTGTAGAGGTAGTCCAGGTAAAAAATTCTGATATTTACAAAGAACATCTGTTAAAGAAGGTGCAGAACAAATTTGATATTATTGTGATATTAGGAAAAAATATTAGTGTATGCGACCGGTTGTTACATACAGAACACGGAATTTATACCAGTATTAGCAATAACTTGCCCATCCTGATGCTTCATAAATAATTCGTCCTTTTCAAATTTTAAACTTTATTCCGAAGTGCTTTTTGAGCAGTTAAATCGCCTTTTTTCGGGTGAATGTATTTTTTTATTTTTAGCTAATACCGAACATCCTAACGGATAAGAATATAAATTACGGTCTTTACAGAAAATGAAAATAACCAATTTAAAAATGGAAAAATTTAATAGCAAAAAGCATTGGGAGGATATTTACCACACCAAAGAATTTAAAGATGTAAGCTGGTTTCAATCTACACCTTATACTTCCCTTAATTTTTTTAAAGAATTTAAGGTGCCTCCTGCAGCTAAGATAATTGACCTTGGCGGTGGTGATAGTTTTTTAGTAGATCATTTACTCGATCTGGGCTATGAAGATATTACGGTTCTTGATATTTCTGAAGCAGCAATTGAAAGGGCAAAGCAACGGCTTGGTGGACAGGCCGGGAACGTGAAATGGATAGTGGCCGACGCGGCAAATTTCAAACCTGATGAAAAATATGATTTCTGGCACGATCGTGCAGCTTTTCATTTTTTAACAGAAAAGCAGGAAATCAAAAGTTATATAGAGACAGTTCAACAAAATCTTAATCTGAATGGTATTTTAGTCATCGGAACATTTTCTGAAGAAGGACCTGAAAAATGTAGCGGAATAAGGATCCAACAATATTCGGAAACGACTCTGACTGAATTGTTCGAGCCGATTTTGAAGAAAATTAAATGTATTAGAACAGATCACAAAACCCCACTAGGCACAGTTCAGAATTTTGTTTTTTGCAGTTTCCAAAAATCGAAAAAAATCTGCATCAAACCGATGCAGTAGGTGTCTGTTTTTCCGTTTTTCCCCCCTTTAAATCTTTATAATGCCAACAAAGATAAAACTCCAATTTAAGTGGATCACCTTTGTATAGCTCCCGTTATCGCTCGTGAATTTTCCGCGTCACGGTTTCTTAAAGTCAAGCTGAAATTAATTTCAATGTCATCTTTGATTA
>JAWOHC010000342.1:0-3450 GCA_046496275.1 Gillisia sp. | reverse complement strand
CCAGGTTGTCTTCAGAATTGAATATTCCAATAATCGCATCCGGTGGTGCCGGAAATATTCAGCATTTTTGTGATGTATTTAAGGAAGGAAAAGCCGATGCAGCCCTGGCAGCAAGCGTTTTTCATTTTAAGGAAATAGAAATTAAAGATCTTAAAGAAGCCTTGCGAAAAGATGGCATTGAAGTACGACTTTAAATACGGATTCAGCTCCGGAAAAAATTAAATCAGGAGGTTCAAGTTTCTGACAGCTTATAGTAAAAAAATAAAATTAATCGATGAATATAGATTTCAATAAAAATAACGACGGACTCGTACCGGCAATCATTCAGGATAATACCACCAAAAATGTTCTCATGTTGGGGTATATGAATGAAGAGGCCTTTTTAAAGACCAATGAAAGCAAAAAAGTCACCTTCTTCAGCAGAACAAAAAACCGGCTCTGGACAAAAGGGGAAGAAAGCGGGAATTACCTCGAACTGGTAAGTATTAAAAACGACTGTGATAATGACACCTTGCTTATAAGTGTAAATCCGAAGGGGCCAACCTGCCATAAAGGGACTGATACCTGTTGGGGTGAAGAAAATAATCCCGATTTTGGCTTTATTTCCAGGCTGGAAGGGATCATTACAGAGCGTAAAAAATTAAGCGAGCAAAAACCGGAATTGCGTGCGGATAAATCCAGTTATGTGGTTTCCCTTTTTGATGCAGGCATCAATAAAATCGCGCAAAAAGTAGGGGAGGAAGCAATTGAAACCGTGATTGAAGCAAAAGATGAGAACGACGATCTTTTCTTAAATGAAAGCGCCGATCTTTTGTTTCATTACCTGATCCTTTTACAGGCGAAGGGGTTTACCTTAAAAGATATTGTAAAAGTTTTGGAGGGAAGGCATTAAAAATTGAGTTTAAGAAAGGCCTGAAAGGGTGAAATATATAAGCGATGGGCAATGCCCATCGAAAAAATGACGTTAATATAAAAAGCCCTGAAATGGTGAAATAAAATGGGGTTCAAGGAAGAGCGTACCTTAATTTATCTCAGCCTTTCAGGGCTATATCTTTGAATATCTTAACACAGGGCTACACCCTGTGTTAAGATATTTTGCCCTTTCAGGGCTTTTATATTTCTTGATTCCATCTGGCCTAAAACAACTGTTTAAAACAGAAAATTATTCATTCCAGCTACCCATTTTCCCGGTCTGAAAATCATCATAGGCCTGGTTTATTTCATCCATGCTGTTCATGACAAACGGACCACGGGATACTACGGGTTCGTTGAAAGCCGGTGCATGTCCAAAAATCAAGGTGCTTTCTGCAATGGCATCTATTTCTATATTTTCATCATCATTATCAAATTCCAATAGATGCAGCGCCTTTGCCGATTGGCCGTTTACAATTAATTCCCCCTTAACCACATAAAAAAAGATGTTGTGCTCCTTTGGGACCGGTAGATGTAATTTTCCTGTTTCCTTGAAAAAAACAGTCGCCAGGTGTATGTCGGTTAAAGTATCGAAAGCTCCTTCTGTTCCTTCAAAATTTCCTGAAATTACCTGGGCACTCACCTTTCCTTCATCCAGAGAGATATTTGGAATTTGATCTTCCTGAAGGCCTTTATATTTTGGAGGAGTCATTTTTAATTTTTCGGGAAGATTTACCCAAAGCTGAAGAATTTCAAGATCTCCACCAAATTGCTTGAAATCGTCCGGAGAAATTTCAGCGTGTATGAGTCCGCTGCCAGCCGTCATCCATTGTACGCCACCACTATGAATAACGCTTTGATGGCCGCCGGAATCTTTATGAGCAATTTCTCCCTGCAAAATAAAAGTAACTGTTTCCATACCGCGGTGTGGATGTGGTCCAAAAGGGAGCCCATTGTTATTAGGCCCATAGGTTTGAGGCCCATGATGGTTAAGGAACAAAAAAGGATCTATCATTTGTAAATTTCCGGTAGGCATAGGGGAATAGGTGATTAGATCGTCAATTGGCCTGTATTCTGCTTTATGGATTTTTTGTATCGTGCGCATAATTAATTTTTAGGTGGTGATTACAAGATAAAAAATATCTGATTGATACAGGGAAGAGTTTTCAAGAAAAAAGAAGACAAATGCTGTTTTTTTTTACTCACGTAATTAACTGGGATTTAATCACCTATATTTAACAAAAAATAAATATGGTTTATCGGGTAATACTATTTTTTCTTCTCTTCCAGTTTTTTTCAATAACCAATTCAAAGGCACAAAATTCAGAATTGGATATTGGCGTTCGGCTACAGAAATCTGTTAATTTGTATTATGAAAATGGGATTACAGCACAGTATACCAACAACAGCCTATATTCTAAAAGATTGTATTTTGGCCTAAGTTATGTCACCAGCAGATTAGGAAGTGCTATTGGCTCAAATGCCATAAAGCAGGATAATATATTTCTTTCCACAACCTATTTTTTTAGGCCGGATAGGAAATTACAACCTTTTTTAAGGCTGAATACCGGTTATTTTTATTCAGATCTTGAAGAAGAAATTTTTGATGATCTTCCAAACTCTTCATTACTGCTTTCTCCGGAAGCAGGTATAAGATTAAAAACTAATTCCCCTTTAAAAGTTGGTGCCTCTTTTGGGTACAATTTAATAACAGGGGATGGACGAAAGGGGCCAGGAACTTTATATCCTGTTTTTATTCAATCCAGCATTACCTGGAGTATTCTAAATAATACAGATCAAAATGAAAAATAAAGTAAAATTATTGATTCTGCTTTTAATTTTTGTCGGTTGTGGAACAGAACCCGATATAAATGAAACTATGCTTGATGGTGAAGAGATTTTTGATCCTTCTTTATACGAGCCTGAAAAATATCTTGTTTCTGTTGCCTTTCCTAATCCTACTCCCCAGGAGGCTTTAAAGCCGGTTATAATTGCAAGCCATGGATATACCGCTACCACATTTGAATGGGACGAATTTCGGGATTTTGCAGAAAGTGGCGATAATGTTTTAATATCCCAGATTTTACTGGGAGGCCATGGTAGAAGTTATGAGGATTTTAAAAATTCAGGATGGAAAGATTGGCAAACAGCTATAATAAAGGAATATGAAGATCTTGTGAGGGCAGGATATAAAAACATTCATTTTCTGGGCTCCTCAACCAGTGGGGCTCTTTTTCTTGAATTACTTGCGGGAAGTTATTTTAAAAATCAGCCTGCTCCATTGCAGGTACTTCTGGTTGACCCAATTGTGATTCCATCTAATAAAACCCTTTCATTAATCCATGTATTTGGACCAATGCTTGGATATCTTGAAAGCGACCAATCTGCAGAAGAAGATAAAGTATATTATCATTTCAGGCCCGAGGAAACTTTACGGGAATTGCAAAATTTACTCAATATCGTAAGAAAAGACCTGGAAAAAGGAATAGTTCTTCCACAGGGTACCTCCTTAAAAGTTTACAAATCAAAAAAAGATCC
>JAWOHC010000320.1:0-3842 GCA_046496275.1 Gillisia sp. | reverse complement strand
GCATGCGCCCGAACCAGTCCGTTCTCCAAGACTACCTCAACAAGTCGCCCGTCAAACTGAACGTCCGTGAACCGGCGGAGTTGCTCCTCTACCGCATCGATCGTGAGCCGTCTCCGGTAGGGCCGATCAGAAAGCATGGCGTCGATGACGTCCAAACATAATTAAACGGCGAAATGAAAAAAACAATCTCTTTTCTGATGTTGTTTGTTTTTTTGGGCAGTTATGCTCAAAGCCCAAAGAAACAAATAAATACGGCCAAGGCTAGCAATGCTCAAAAAGCGAATTTCAGGGTTCAGGTTTTCGAAAAAAAGGACAGCAGTAGTATTAAATTGCTTAAACCGGATCCAGAATTTAAAAAACGACTTCCTATAGGGGCAAAAGTTGATGATCTCTCAAAATTTCAAGACCTGCCAAAAGCTGCGGTTATAGATTCAGTTTGGAAAGTAGAGTTGTTGAATTCAGATCTTTTTGAAACGATGCAACGCGAGATCCGGGAACAGGACTATTCTGAAGTAGTTTATAAGGAATTGCCCACAGATACCTTAAAGGCAAGACTTGCAAAATTAAATGCACGAACTCCTTTTAATGTGGAGTATAATCCCATTCTGGAAAGCGTAATTAAATCTTATTTAAAGCGTAATAAAAAGTCCATGGAGCGCCTTATGGCGTTGAGCGAATATTATTTCCCAATGTTTGAACAGCAATTAGACAGGTATGATGTTCCACTGGAAATTAAATATTTGGCCATTGTGGAATCTGCTTTAAATCCCAGGGCCAAATCTCATATGGGGGCCACCGGACTCTGGCAGTTTATGTTTGCAACCGGAAAAATGCACGGTTTGGATGTAAGTTCCTATGTAGACGAGCGAATGGACCCAATAATGGCTACAGAAGCCGCTGCGCAATACCTTGCCAGTCTTTACCGCACTTTTGGTGACTGGGACATGGTGCTGGCATCGTATAATTCTGGTCCGGGAAATGTTTCCAAGGCGATACGTCGTAGTGGTGGAGCTACCAATTACTGGAATTTACGTTCCTATTTACCCAGGGAAACCGCTGGATATGTTCCCGCATTCCTGGCTACGTTGTACTTATTTGAATATGCAGAGGAACATGGGTTCCAGCCTAAAAAGCCGGAATTGGCATTTTTTGAAACTGATACCGTTCACGTGAAACAATTGCTTTCTTTCGATCATATATCAAAAGTAACCGGGGTAGAAAAGGAGCTGTTACAGTTCTTAAATCCCAGTTATAAGCTGGATATCATTCCCTTTGTTGAAGATGAAGCCTATGCGCTCCGGATGCCCAGAAAAAGCGTGGGAATGTTTGTAAATAACGAAGATGCTATTTATAATTTCGCTAAAACCGGGTTGGTAGAAAAAGAGAAACCTTTACCCGCTTATGTTGAAGCAGATGACAAGGTGAGATACCGCGTGAAAAGCGGTGATTACCTTGGGAAAATCGCTCAAAAATATGGGGTCGCTATCAGTAGCATACAAAGCTGGAATAGCCTTAAAGGGAACGATTTACGGGTGGGACAATACCTCACCATTTATTCCCGAAAGCCTGCTGCTGTTGCAAATACTGCCACTGCAAAATCCAACAATGAACCCGAAACAAAATTATATACGGTTAAAAGCGGAGACTCTCTCTGGAGCATCTCCAAAAAGTTTCCTGGAATTACGGTACAAAATTTGAGGAGTTGGAATGAAACAACCCATACCAACCTAAAACCAGGGATGGTCCTAAAACTTTCACGAGGATAGGATCTCCTTTTAAAAACCAGTATATGAAGAGTTTTACATTCTTAGGAATAATCGCCGCCACATTTTTTTTAGGCTGTAATGATTCTGAAAATCAGGATCAAATTATCCTTTCAGGTTCCTCAGGAAACATCAACAATGTTTCTGTGATAATTGAAAATGAAAAATGGGAAGGCCAGATAGGGGAAGCCCTTCGTAAAAATCTTGCTGCCGCTGTAGATGGATTGCCACAGGAAGAACCCTTGTTTTCCTTAAACCAAATGCCTCCGGAAGCCTTTTCCGGATTTGTGAGAAAAAACAGATTGTTTATAAAAATCGAATCGGATAAACCAGCGAATTTTAAGGTTTTTAATGATCCTTTTGCACATCCTCAAACCGGAATTTTAATCGCTGGAAATAACCCACAGGAAATAGTAGATCAAATCAACAAGCATTCAGATAGTATCGTGGGCATTATGAAGACGACTGAAGTAAAGGAGAAACAGCGAAGGATCCATAAATCCCTGAAAAATGATGAAAATCTGAAAAAGCAATTTGGGGTTTCCCTGAAGTTTCCCTCTGCTTACAGATATGCTATTGAAGATGAAAATTTCTTTTGGATAAGGAAAGATATCCCAAGCGGTAATATGGAAATTATGGTGTACCAGGTTCCTATAAGTTCCATAGAAAATGATTCCAGTGTGGTTTCCAATATTATTAGGATGAGGGACTCCATTGGGGAGGCTCACATTCCAGGACCTCTTAAAGGGAGCTATATGATCACGGAGGAGGCTTACGCTCCTTATTTATTTGATGCAGAGATCGACAAAAAGTTCGCGTACGAAACCAAAGGTACCTGGGAGGTTAAAAATGCATTTATGGCGGGTCCATTTATCAACTATGCAATACGTGACATCGCAAATAACCGATACTTGATTTTGGAAGGTTTTGCATTTTCACCTTCAACCTCCAAACGGGATAATATGTTTGAACTGGAAGCTATCCTTAAATCGGCGAAAATAGAATAAAAAAAAAAGCCCAATTTAAATTGGGCTTTTTTTAAATGTTATAGAAAGTTTTACTTATTTTCTTCAGGAACTTTCTTATTATCAGAATCATCGTCTTTGGAAGCATCTTTAAATTCTTTTATTCCGCTACCCAAACCCCTCATTAATTCTGGAATTTTTCGGCCACCAAATAAGAGCAAAATAACGATAACAATTAGAATTATTTGTGGTGCTCCTATCATCAATGGTAAAATTAGTGCGTTCATAATAAAAAGTTTAGAAATACAAACTTACTAAGAAATCCTTAAAACAAACGTTTCCCAACAATAAAATAGTATAAATTTAACTTTATACTATCTTTGTAAAAGCTTCAAAAAAAAATGGGTAATAAAAAAGATAACAAAAAATTTGCCACCAAATTACTGCATAAATACAGGCTGGTAATTTTAAATGAAGATACTTTTGAAGAGCGATTATCCTTTAAACTAACCCGTCTCAATGTCTTTGTTGTGGTAACGCTAAGTGCGATACTCTTAATTGCGGGTACTACATTTTTAATAGCATTTACCGGTTTAAGGGAATACATTCCCGGATACTCCTCCGCGAATCTAAAAAGACAGGCTATAGAGTTGGCCTATAAAACAGATTCCATTCAAAGAGTCCTGATGCTGAATAACCAGTACTATGAGTCGGTAAAACGTGTATTGATTGGGGAATTGGATAGCACAGGCTTAAACAGGGATTCCGTGATAAAGCGGGGAATAAATGATCCTGATTTGCTAAATTTAAACCCTTCCCGTGCAGATTCTCTTTTAAGGGATCAGGTTGCACAGGAGGATAAATATAATATTTTTGAAGCAGCCGGTTCTGAGATGGAATTTGCATTGTTTCCGCCAGTTAAGGGATCAATTTCTGAAATATATGATATTAAAACCCGGCATTTTGCAGTAGACGTAGTTGTTCCAAAAAATTCACCGGTGAAAGCAGTTGCCGATGGCAGAGTGATCTTTTCAGAATGGAGCGCCAATACCGGTTATGTGATGATTATTGAACATAATTACGGCCTGATTTCCGTATATAAACACAACTCCTC
>JAWOHC010000296.1:0-6415 GCA_046496275.1 Gillisia sp. | reverse complement strand
CGCCAGCTCATCGCCTTTAAAATAATCTACAGAAGCTTTAAATGCTTCATCCTGAGTGTACGTTTTTGCCGGGGTTTGGGTAGTTTCGATTTTCATTTTGAGTATAAAATTTGATTATAAAAAGCTTTTTGCCGTGGGATAAATGTATGAAAAAATACAGAGTAAATGTTATTTTAATAATTAAAAAGTTTGCAAATAAATTTAACTAAGTAATTGATTATCAGGTAATTATTATTTTATAAACAATTGATTGTTTACAAATAAATTAATTTTCTGAAAATCAGCAGGGTGGAGATTTGCGTGTATTTTTATACTGAATTAATTTTGAAACATCGGAAATTTTGTCAAGAAATTAAACCTTACAGGTCTTAGAATGTCTTTTAGAACTGTGGTTTTTTTTGAGACTTCTGAAGCTATATTTCGAAATTCCTTTGAAATTCGTCATAAATTTAAACCTCACAGGTCTTTGAGACCTGTGAGGTTTTTTTTGAGACTTGTAATTTTTAGTTTAAAATTTGACAGCTCTAAACCTAACAGGTTTTTAAAACCTGTTAGGTTTATTTGCGCCACAGGGGGCAAATGAATTTTTAAATAAACCCATAGTTAAAGTCTTCTAAAAAAATAGAAATCATCACTAAATCTTTATCAAGTAATAAAAATATAGTCTTGTTTCCTGGTTCTTGCAGTTCCGCCAAAGGCGGAACGATCTTGACTCTATTAGCTTTTATCAGGAAACCAACGAAAAAACCTGCTTTGCAATTTCCAGCTCTTCATTGGTTGGAATTACCAAAATTGCCACTTTAGATCCGGCCTTACTTATTTTCCGGAGCTCTTTAGACCGGATGTTATTTTCGCTCTCATCAAGTTCAATTCCCAGGAATTCCATTTCCTTGCAAACAAGGGCTCTTATAACATTGCTGTTTTCACCAATTCCGGCAGTAAAAATAATGGTATCCAGGCCATTCATAGCAGCAGCATATGCGCCAATGTATTTTTTTATGCGATACGCATTCATTTCAAGGGCAAGTTGGCAGTCACGGTTGCCTTTTTCTGCTTCCGACTCAATATCACGAAGATCGCTATATCCAGTAAGTCCCAGCATTCCGCTTTTGTGATGCAATATATCACTCACTTCCTGAGCGGTATACCCCAGTTCACTAATCATATAAAAGATCACAGATTGATCGATATCTCCGCTGCGGGTTCCCATGATGAGTCCGTTAACGGGTGCAAATCCCAGGGAATGATCGATGCTTTTCCCATCCTGGATCGCGGTAATACTACATCCGTTCCCAAGGTGAACGCTTACAATCTTCGACTTTTTAGCGCCTGTATATTCCATTGCCTTTTCTGAAACATATTTATGGCTTGTTCCATGAAACCCATATACCTGGATGTTATGTTCATCAAAAAATGACTTCGGGATGGCATATCGGTTTGCGCGGGCGGGAATACTCCTGTGAAAAGCAGTGTCAAAAACAGCGATTTGTTTGGAGTTGGGAAAAATCGATTCGGCTACTTCAATTCCGGTTAAATTAGGTGGATTATGAAGTGGTGCCAATGAAAACAGATTTTTTATAGTGGTTTTTACTTTTTCATCAATAAGAATGGTTTCTGAAAATTTATCGCCTCCATGAACCACCCGGTGTCCAATTGCGGGAATTTCAGATGCATTTTGGATCACTCCGTTTTTAGGATCCATCAATAGGGTGGTGACCGCTTTTAATGCTTCCGAATGATTTGAAACTTCCTTTTCTTCTGAAGTGGAAAATTTTTCAGAAGCATAACTCAGTTTCCCGGATTGCTGCCCGATGCGTTCTACAAGCCCGGAAGCCAATACGTGCTCCTGCGGCATTTGTATAAGTTGAAATTTTAAGGAAGAACTTCCGGAATTGATCACTAAGATATTTTGCATTTTTTTATTTTATTGTTTTTTGTTCTGTTTTAGTAAATTGTAGATAGGTGCTTAAATTAACCGCAAAGGTCGCAAAGGGGGTTTGAAGCTATCTTACCTTTCTATTTTTTGTCTCTTTTCTATTCTCTTTTTTCTATTTTTGAACTTCCCTGATTAGTGTTGACCGGTTTTAAACATTAATTTTCAATGTTACATTGTATTTAATTTCCCGCTGATCTCGCAGATTTTCGCAGAAATTAATCTTCAATGTTTTTAGTCACGAATGCACGAATGATTTTGTCTCTTTTCTATTTTCTATTCTCTTTTTTCTTTTTTTTTGACTCCTCAATACTCACTACTTTTTTAATCATCTTTTTTTTCTTGGCGTGCTTTGCGGTTAAAAAGTGACCAGGCAAAAACGGCAATTCTTACTTAACCTTGCACGCTTGAATAGTATTCATTTCGGGCCTAAACCCGCAATGCGGGTTAAATTCCCTGAGCCTGGATCGCGGTTAAAATAACGGTGTTAAAGATATCATCCACCGTACAACCACGGCTTAAATCGTTTACCGGTTTGTTTAATCCCTGTAACATTGGCCCAATGGCCACTGCGCCTGTTTCACGTTGTACGGCTTTATAGGTATTGTTTCCGGTATTTAGATCGGGAAATATCAACACACTGGCTTGTCCAGCCACTTCGGAATCCGGAAGTTTGCTTTTCCCAATGCCTGGATCTACTGCAGCATCATATTGAATGGGTCCTTCTACTTTAAGATCCGGGCGTAATCGTTTTACAATTTCGGTGGCTTCCCTTACTTTATCCACATCTTCCCCTTTTCCTGAACTTCCGGAAGAGTAGGAGAGCATCGCAATTTTAGGTTCAATACCAAAAGCCTTGCTGCTTTCTGCAGAAGAAATAGTGATCTCTGCCAATTCTTCAGCAGTAGGGTTGGGGTTGATAGCACAATCTCCAAATACGGAAACCCTGTCCTCCAAACACATAAAGAAAACAGAGGAAACCAAAGAAACTCCGGGTTTGGTCTTTATAAACTGAAGCGCGGGTACTATAGTGTGTTGCGTGGTATGTGCCGCACCAGATACCATCCCATCTGCCAATCCTTTATAGATCATCATAGTTCCAAAAAAGGAAACGTCATGCATCCTGTCCTTTGCCATGTCCAGGTTGATGTTTTTATGTTTTCGCAATTCATAATAGGTATTGGCGAAATCTTTAAAATATTCGTTTTTTTCCGGGTTTAGGATCTTTATTTTATCAAAATCCATCGTGATTCCCAGGTTGCCAACTTTTGTTTTAATTATTTCCGGATCGCCCAATAAGGTAATATCCACAAGGTCCATAGCGATAAGTCGCGAAGCGGCTATCAGGATCCGGTCGTCTGTTCCTTCAGGTAAAACAATGTGTTTTTTGGCCATTTTTGCGCGTTGCACAAGGCTGTACTGAAACATTCGAGGGGTAATCCCGCTTGGAGCAAAATTTATAAGCCTTTCCAGCAATGGGTCAAAGGCTACATATTTCTCGAAAATACTTATGGAAGTTTCTATTTTCTGAATGCTGTCTGCATAAATATTGGATTTTATCATTCCTATTTTATTGGCCACATTAAAAGTGCCTTCTTCCACAGAAATTATGGGCACCACCTGGGATAATCCGTCGATAAGCCTTAAAATGGTGTCTTCCGGAATCAAACCTCCGGTAAGAATAATTCCTGAAATTTTCGGGTAATTTGTAGAAACATTGGCCTGTAATGCACCAAGAATAATATCGGCCCTATCTCCGGGAGTAATTACAAGACTTTCATCTTTTAGGTGATTCAGGTAATTTCTTAGCTGCATGGCTCCAACTCCAAAATTCCCGGTTTGATTGTCCAAAAATTCTTCTCCAAACAGCACCTTTCCGTCCAATTCCTTTAAAATTTCTTTTAGCGTAGGATTTCCAAGCGTGTCTATTAAAGGAATCGCAAAATTCCCAACTTCTTCAGGTAAAAATTCATCCATCGCAGAAGTTGCAACCTCCAGATTTTGAAGTTCTATTTTATTGCTTACCATTGCCAAAACCCGTACATCTTTATTTACAAAAGCGTGATAGGCCATTTGAAGATTTCCCTGTAGCATCTCCCGGGTTTTGTTTTTTCCGCTGGCAACAATAATTACAGGGATTCCCAAATTCTTAGCGATGAGCACATTTACATCGAATTCAAATACGCTGCCTTCTCCGGAAAAATCACTCCCTTCAACTAAAACTATGTCAAACCGATCCTCCAGGTTCTTGTATTTCCGAATGATGGTGTCTATAATCTCTCCGGATTTTCCATTATTTCTTTTCTGAATAATCTCACTCCGTGTAAAGGCGTAAGCATCTTCATAATTTTGTTTTAACTTGAAATAGCTTAAAATCGTGTCGATGTGATTGTCCTTTTTACCGACTTCAACATCATCTATAATTGGCCTGAAGTAACCAACTTTTACAGTTTTTCCCAGCAGGGTGCGCATTAAACCTAAAGAGATAAGCGATTTTCCGCTATTTGATTCTAGGGTTGCAATATAAATACCTTTGTTCATGATTTCAAATTAAGATGCAAAAGTAAGACTAATTGAAAAGGTGCTTTGTTTATCAATGATTAAATCTTTGCAAAAACTGATATTAATCAGCCGGCCGATTTTCTTTAGGAAAAGGCTCTCGTACTTATATCAGGTTTTAAACGATTTTCTCCGATTCGCTATTCTTTTTACCAATGCCTAATTTTAAAAGCCCGAGGTAAATATCTACATAAAAAAAGCGTCCTAAAATAAGGACGCTTGAAATAATTTATATTGTGATAATTCTGGTTTAACCAGATGGAGGACTAAAAATTTAAATTGAGCTTTGCATAGTAATATGCGCCCCCAAATCCCATTTGTACAGAATCCCAGTATCCTCCACCTTCGCTCCAGTCATCTTGTTGATCTGGATATATATTGAAAAGGTTATTGCTTCCTACATTTAATTTTAGGTTATCGCTTATTTTATATCCTAAATTTAAATCGGTAGTTATTTTAGCCCCATAAGTATCTGTTGCTGCTAAGATCTGCTCCTCAAAGCTGCCATAATCTGCAACATCTTCAAAGGTTTGAAAATCCAATAGTTTTATTTCACTAAAACGGTTGAATCCTAATGCGATATCAAATTTATTGATCTCATACCTTAAGTTTAAAATCAACTTGCTATCTGGAGCGGATGCTAATAAAAATGCTTTATCTCGTTCTCCAAAAAAAGTTTGTTCATCTAAAGCTCCGTTTTTTACACTGGTAATACTCATATCATTAAAGTTCCCAATAAGGCTGGAGGTAAAAGTCCCTTGTCCTAAGGTTGCTTTATGAGAAAGTACAATGTCCAATCCATAAGTTTCGGTGTCTGCACCATTTGCAAAGAATTGTGCTGCTTCCACATTATCAATTTGTGGCGCTTCAAAATTTCCTGTTAAAACGATACGATCCTGAATGTCTATATAATATCCATCTACTGTAGCGGTGAAATTTCCAAGATTTGCGGTAAAACCTAAAGAGGCATTAAATGCCGTTTCTTCTTTTAAAGGACCAATGCCGAAAGATGCAGTTACAGGACTATTATTAGGAGATAACAAAGATTCCAAAGCCTGGCCGCCCACAAAATTGGTGAACTTTAAATTGTAATAGATCTGTGCTAACGATGGTGCTCTAAATCCTGTACTTACAGAACCTCTCACGTTCACATTGTCGGTCACTTTATATCTTGCCGCTAATTTCCCATTAAGTGTACTTCCAAAATCACTATAATCTTCAAATCTGGCTGCTGCGGCAACCAAAAATCTATCTGTAATATCAAATTCTGAATCTACATAAAAGGAAACATTAGATCTACTTCTGTCAACCTCATTAGCGGGTCCATATCCTGGAAATCCTTGCGAACCGCCAGGACCAGCTATTAACAAATCTTGGTTTGGATTTGGAATTGGGTTGTTGTCCATGTCTAAAACAGGGTTTCCATTTAAGTCCCTAACGATGTCATCATAAGCATTGTTAACATTCCCTGTGCCATCGTAGGTAGCCCAGGAGCCTTCTTCTCCTGCAAAGATCATAAAATTCTCGGTTTTGTATTCTGCACCAAAAGCGAAGTTTACCCCTTCCAGTATATTTTCATAATACTTGGAGAAATCCAGATTAGCAGTATTCTGGCTTAAACTATGTCCACCAGCATCAAAATTTGTTGGAGAATTTTCTTGTAAGGAAGCATTTAAAGTTCCTTTGATATAATAATGGAATAAGTTCTTTCCCCAGGTATTACTCACGTCTATTTTCCATCCACTTTCTGTTTCTGTCCTAAAACCAGCAGCAACAGAATTATCTGTAATTATAGAAGTAATTCTTGGTGTAAAACCATCAGGATAAATACTCACCACATTTCACTCGGTTCCTCGTAACCCGGAGTGTGTCGCATAGTTGAAGATTCCGGTTACGCATTACGCATTACGAGTTACGCTCATG
>JAWOHC010000102.1:0-3010 GCA_046496275.1 Gillisia sp. | reverse complement strand
CATCCCGTACCTGTAAACCCAGCATTGAGTTAACCACTGTAAAGGTTTTATTGGCCCTGAATTCAAAACCCATATTTTCATAACAGGAAGTCTCAAGAAGAAGATCATTATTAAATTTTTGATCCCCATTAAGATCAATATCCTTGTCAACGATCATGGAATTCACGCTCCATAGCCCAACCAGAAATGAGTCATATATAAAGACACTAGCATTTCTTGATTCCGCTTCACTATCGTAAAGATCTTCTCCCTGGCAGGCAGTAAGCAGGAGACCTGTTAACAATAATATAAGTTTTAAAGTAAAGTTTTTCATAGTCTTAAAACATAACTGGTTAACTTTCAAGACCAAAGATAAGAAGGAGAAATTAAACTTTAGGACATTTTTAACTTTTATTTTGCCGTTAAACAGCTTTTTAACTCCTTTAATCGATATTTTAACATTTCCGGTAATCCTTTTCCCACAATAGATCCCAAGGAAACAGTTCCCTGTTAGGTGAAAAGAGTTAATTTTTTGGGGTAAGCAGAAAGCCCGGTTAAAGCCTTTGATACACAGCAGCTTTAGACACAATAAATTAATGAAAGGACTATTTGCATTATGAATTTATAATTGTACATTTGCACCCCTGTTTTCACGATTCAAAATCGTGTTACAGGGAATGGAATGTTTAATAATAAGTAAAATTAATTAGTGTGGACACATTAAGCTACAAAACAGTATCGGCCAACAAGGCTACCGTGACCAAGGATTGGGTACACGTAGATGCTGATGGTCAGACTTTAGGTCGTCTTTCATCTATAGTGGCAAAGCTGCTAAGAGGAAAATTCAAACCTAACTTCACCCCACACGTTGATTGCGGTGACAACGTAATTATTACGAATGCCAGCAAAATCAACTTGACAGGTAAAAAATGGGATTCTAAGGAATACATTCGCCATACAGGCTATCCTGGGGGACAACGCAGTCTAACTGCAACTGAATTATTCAATAAAGGACCGGAAAGGTTACTTGAAAATGCAGTAAAAGGAATGCTGCCTAAAAACAAATTAGGTGCAGCTATCTTCCGAAATTTAAAGGTTTACGCAGGATCAGAACACGATCAATCTGCTCAAAAACCTAAAACTATTAACTTAAACGAAATTAAGTAATGGAGGTTATTCACAAAATTGGCCGAAGAAAAACGGCAGTTGCACGTGTATATGTTGGCCAGGGAACCGGGAACATTACCGTGAACAAAAAAGCACTTAAGGATTATTTCACTACTGGGCCGTTACTTTTTAAAGTGATGCAACCTCTTGCAATGACCGGAAACGAAGAAAACTTCGACATAAAGGTCAACGTTTTTGGTGGTGGTATTACAGGTCAGGCAGAGGCTATTCGTCTTGCGATTTCCAGAGCAATGGTAGAACTTGACGCAGAAAACCGAGCGGTTTTGAAGCCAGAAGGTTTGATGACAAGAGATCCAAGAATGGTAGAACGTAAGAAATTTGGACAGAAGAAAGCTCGTAAGAAATTCCAATTCTCCAAACGTTAATATTCTGGGCACTGCCCTAAACAAAGTTCATTTAATATTTAATAAGATTTTTGTTGTTATTCCGCTTGCCGCGGAAATTAGTTTAGCATCTAAACCACGCCCTAGCGAGGTTGCTAGTCTCAACAGAACGTAAACTATTACAAAAATGGCAAACAAAGTAGAAGTAAAAGAATTGCTTGATGCAGGTGTACACTTTGGTCACCTCACAAGAAGATGGAATCCAAATATGGCACCATATATCTATATGGAGCGCAACGGGATACACATCATCAACTTATATAAAAGTGCTGCAAAAATGGAGGAAGCCGGAGAGGCCCTTAAAAAAATTGCAGCCAGCGGTAGAAAAATACTTTTTGTAGCTACCAAGAAACAAGCAAAAGAAATTGTTGCAGATCAGGCTTTGAGAGCAAACATGCCGTACATCACTGAAAGATGGCCTGGCGGAATGCTTACAAACTTCATCACCATTCGTAAGGCTGTTAAAAAAATGTCCTCTATAGACAGGATGAAAAAAGACGGAACCTTCAACACGCTTTCTAAGAAAGAGCGTTTGCAAGTAGACCGTTTAAGGGCTAAGTTGGAAAAAAACTTAGGATCTATTGCAGATATGAGCCGTCTTCCGGCTGCATTATTCGTGGTAGATATCACCCGTGAACACATTGCTGTTAAAGAAGCTCAAAAATTAAACATTCCAATCTTTGCGATGGTTGATACAAACTCTGACCCACGTGAGGTAGAATATGTGATCCCATCTAATGATGATGCATCAAAATCTATCGATAAAGTGGTTTCTTACCTTGCAGAAGCTATCATTGAAGGACTTTCTGAAAGAAAATCAGGAAAAGATGATAATGAAGAAGCTGGTGCAGATAAGCCTGCAAGAACCAAAGCTCCTAAAGCTAAAAAAGCTTCAGAAGAAAAGGTAACTGAAGTGAAAGCTACAGAAGAAAAAGTAACTGCAGAAGTTCCTTCTACAGATGCTGAAGATAAAAAAGAGATGAAGGAAGCTAAGGAAGAAGTAAAACTTGAATCTAAAGAAGAAACTTTAGAAAAAGCTAAACCTTCAACCGAGGAAAAAGAAGAAGAAAAATAGAATAAGCTTTTGATAATTTTAAATGGGTCGTTTAGTTCTTTTTTAAATAAAAACTAAACGACCTTTTCATTAAAAACCCAAAAATTTAAACGTCATGGCAAATATAACAGCCGCAGAAGTAAATAAATTAAGAAAGTCTACCGGAGCCGGTATGATGGATTGTAAAAAAGCTTTGGTAGAATCTGAAGGAGATTTTGATAAAGCGATTGAGATTCTTCGTAAAAAAGGTCAGAAAGTAGCTGCGAACCGTGCCGACAGAGATTCTTCTGAAGGTGCTGCAATTGCAAAAGTAAATGAGGATTCAACCAGAGGAATCATTATTTCCCTGAACTGTGAAACAGATTTCGTTGCTAAAAATGATTCTTTCATTCAATTTGCTAATGAT
>JAWOHC010000079.1:0-14923 GCA_046496275.1 Gillisia sp. | reverse complement strand
GAAAATCATCCTTGGATTTGGAAAAGCTTTTAAAGGAATTCCGTAAAGTTTCTGTTGCAGAATCAAAAAAGTAAAAACAGCCTCCTTTTTAGGAGGTTTTTTTTTGTAGTAAGAATTAGTTCAACCATAAGCGTTTGGCTTCTCTGCCATACACTACCACACACACACAGATACATTACGCTGAGTTTTTTTAGTGTTCCTTTTTTTATACAGGGTTACTTCTTTGTTCCAACATTTCTCCTTTAACACCCCTCTTTTATTCTATTTATGTATATCCGCTGAGATACCTATAAGGCATAATTGAAATAAAAATGTAACGTCGAGCGCAGTCGGGACGTTTTTGTTTGACCCTTAGACAGAGCCTGTCTTGAGCCAGTTGTAGGGCTTAGGAAACAAAAACTATATTTGTTGTAGTTCAATTATCCTCTTTTTGGGATTTTGGATACATGCAAATGAAGCAAAGTTGATTTTTGAACACTTCCCTCTATCGGGCCAAAAATTTTCTGCCAAAGAATAAAAGGATTAAAAATTTGCAATCGTGATGAGACGTTCAATATCCAGTAACTGGATTTTGCGGCCATCTGTAGAAATAAGCTTATCATGTTTAAAATCATGAAGCACGCGAGCTAAGGTTTCAATTACCGTACCCGCCATGTTAGCTAAGTCGGAGCGGGAAAGCATAATGTATGTGTTTGCAAAACCGTCAATCTTATATTTATCATGCAAAATCAATAAATTAAGAGCCACTCGCTCCCTTACAGTACGTTGGGACAATACCGCCATAAGATTTGCTAAGACACTAAATTCGTGGCTTAAGCTTTTTAATAGCAAACGTGAAAATGATGCAGAATTGTTAAGTATCTCATTAAAATCGTTACTTGTTATAAAGGAGATTATGGAGTCTTCAATAGCCACGGCCGTGTCTCCATAAGTATTTTCACTTAATACGGATGAATACCCAAAAAACTCACCTGCATTATAGATATATATTATTTGTTCTCGCCCATCATTATCCATCTTATATTTTTTCACTTTACCGCTTTTCAGATAAAAAATACCGGACGGCAATGTATCTTCTGTGAATATAGGCTGGCTTTTACGATACTTTTTATCAAGCATTATTTTTTTAAGTAAATCCTTATCTGCTGAAGGTAATTCACTTAAAATATATTGGCTGTTGAATGTAAATTTTGTAATCATAATTCAATTTCAAAGTTACGCCTAATTTGCTTTTTAATTTAAAATTTGATTTTAATCAAATTTTATCCGGATTCCAATCAACCGCTATTGTTTTTTAGGAATGTAGCTTTGTAGGCAACAATTAAACTATCATTTCTATGAAAAAAATTGAACAACTAAATGCTATTGGAATTCATCCTACAAAAGAATACTTCTGGAATTTACCCGTTTCTGAATTAGTATCACAAACCCTTAGAAATAACCAGGGTGAATTGACCAGCACAGGTGCTTTAGCCTGTGATACCGGCGAGTTCACAGGACGTTCGCCAAAGGACAAGTATATTGTAAAAGATAGCATTACCGAAGATTCTATTTGGTGGGGAACTGTAAACCACCCGTTTTTAACTGAAGATTTTGATAGGCTATACAATCGCGTTACAGCATTTCTATCCCTTAAAGAGATTTATATTAAGGATGTGCAAGCGGGTAGTAAAAAAGACTATCAATTAAACGTTCGCGTTATTACAGAAACTCCCTGGCAAAGTTTATTTGCCAATAACCTTTTTATAAGACCTTCAACAAAGGAGTTGGAAGATTTTGAACACGAATGGCTTATACTGGCCGCACCCGAATTTAAGGCAGATCCCAAAATAGATAAAACCAGACAACACAATTTTACAATTATCAATTTCACAAAAAAAGTCATCCTTATTGGAGGTAGCGCCTATACCGGTGAAATTAAAAAAGGGATTTTCACTATTTTAAATTACATACTTCCGCACGAAAAAAATGTATTATCAATGCATTGCTCTGCAAACGTTGGAAAAGATGGGGATACGGCTGTCTTCTTTGGTTTATCTGGAACAGGAAAAACAACCTTGTCTGCAGATCCGTCCAGAGCACTTATAGGTGATGATGAACATGGCTGGGATGCAGAAAACGTTTTTAATTTTGAAGGAGGCTGTTATGCGAAATGCGTTAATTTAAGCGAAGAAAAAGAACCCCAAATATTTTCGGCGGTGCGTTTTGGTACACTGCTTGAAAATGTGCGTTTCTATGAAGGCTCAGATGTCGTTGATTATGATAAGATACAAGTTACTGAAAACACAAGAGCTGCTTATCCAATCAATTTTATAGCTAATGCAAAAACACCATCCATAGGTGGTGCTCCAAAAAATATTTTCTTTTTAACCTGTGATGCATTTGGAGTATTACCTCCTATTTCCAAATTAACAGTCGGGCAAGCTATGTACCATTTCATATCTGGCTATACTGCAAAAGTTGCAGGAACCGAAGCGGGAATTACAGAACCTCAAACTACTTTCTCGGCTTGTTTTGGCGAACCATTTTTGCCCCTCCATCCCACTAAATATGCAGAATTATTAGGTCAAAAACTTAAAGGCGACCACGTAAACGTTTGGCTTGTTAATACAGGTTGGTCCGGTGGTTCCTATGGAACCGGAAAACGCATAAAGCTAAGTTATACAAGAGCGATGATTACTGCTGCTTTGGAAGGAAGATTAGATCACGTTGCTTATTTAAAACATCCTGTTTTTGGAATGCAAATGCCAAAAGAATGTGAAGGTGTGCCTTCTAACTTGTTGAACCCCATAAATACCTGGAGTGAGAAGGAAGAGTACGATGAAACTGCTAAAAAACTTGCTGCACAGTTCAATGAAAACTTTAAAACATATCAATCTTTTGCAAATGATGAAATCCGTTCCGGAGCACCGCAAATAGCTGCACCATTTGAAACCGCATAAAAAATGCCTAAAATTAATACAACAGCTATAATGGCCTGTCCTAACTGCGGTTCTAAATACAAAGAAAAAATGCCGCAGATAGGAAAACATATTAATAGTAAATGTGTGTTTTGTCATACAATTTTTGGAATAACCAAAATCAATGATTGTTGTGTTTACTGTTCATACAGCAATGCATTATGTCCAAAAGCACAAAAGAAAATAAACAAAAAACAATGAACACACCATCAAACCTCCTGTAAACAGAGGGCCACAAATGGGGGCTGGATGGTTAGAATAAAAATAGAACGCATTAAAGATTTAGATAGCTTATTGATAGCGGATGCCTATACCTTGTTAATTACCGCTTAAAAAAACTTTTTATAAAATACGCTGATATGTTGCAGGCACCTAAAAACCTCTATTATACAAAACAACATTTGTGGTTGCAAAAAATAGGGTTATTTGACTTTTACGTGGGAATAACTGACTTCGGACAAAAGGAAATAGGAAAAATAGATTTAATTGAATTAACCTTCAAAGATAGTTTCTTAAAAAAAGGGTCTATTTGGGGAACCGTTTACGGTATTAATGACACCTTTAATCTAGTTGCTCCTTTTGACTGTAAAATTATCGAAGAAAATGCAGACCTGGATAAGTGTACGGCCTATGTCAATACTGGTCCATATAAATACTGGTTTGCTATTTTAACGGCAACAATAGACACTGTAGCTTTGTTAAATTTTGACGAATATAAACAGTTTACACAGTGACTTACAGAAATTAGGATTCACATATTGAGATGCAAGATCAGCTTTCAATACATCGCATCCCTTGAGTATCCGAAATCATCTAAACGTTATGGGATAACTGCCGGGCTTCCTCAAATTAATCCTTTTTACGATCCAGCCTTGATACAGGATTTTGAAGTGAAGTCTCTAGCTTGTATGACAACCTGAACTTTCGGAAAAAAAATCGTGATTTCAATGAATAAAAAATCAGCCTTAATTAAAAAACAAAAGGAATCACTCCTTTTACAAGGGGTAGAAAAATTAAAAATAATGGGTTTTAGCAATGTTACCACAGATAATATTTTGACCGATGAAATTTACCAACTCTACTTCTTGAAATTTCTAAATACCATATTCAGTTCTAAAAACAACGATGAGAATAGTGCGATAAAAGAACTGAAATCGCTGATTATTGAACTATTCGAATCTTAAATAAATACAATACCCATTATTAAATTCAATATATGAATATACTAGATAAAATAAAGACTCGCCTTGGCCCATTGGGCGATCACGCTCACTATGCCCATGGCTATTTTGCTTACCCAAGACTTGAAGGGGAAATTAGTAATAAAATGACTTTTAACGGGAAGGAGAAATTGGTATGGAGCCTAAATAACTATCTGGGATTGGCAAACCATCCAGAAGTTAGAGAAGCCGATAATGAAGGGGCAAGACGCTACGGACTCGCCTATCCAATGGGAGCACGAATGATGAGCGGCAATACAAAGCTTCATGAAAGATTTGAAATCGAAATTTCAAATTATGTCCAAAAAGAAGATGCGTTTCTGTTAAACTATGGGTATCAAGGAATGGTATCCATAATCGATAGCCTGGTGGACAGACAAGATGTCGTTGTTTACGATGCAGAATCGCACGCTTGTATTATTGATGGGATGCGATTGCATCTGGGGAAGCGTTTTGTTTTTAAACATAATGATATCGCAGATTGTGAAAAACAATTGCAACGCGCTAAAAAAATAACAGAAAAAACCAAAGGGGCCATTTTAGTGATTACAGAAGGAGTTTTTGGAATGCGCGGTGACCAGGGGAAACTTAAAGAAATTGTGGCTTTAAAAGAAAATTATAACTTTTCATTATTGGTGGATGATGCGCATGGCATTGGATGTTTGGGTAAAACAGGTGCTGGTACAGGTGAAGAGCAGGGCATTCAGGATGGCATTGATTTTTATTTTGGGACATTTGCAAAATCATTTGCAGGAATAGGTGCATTTATCGCGAGCACCAAAGAGGCCATCACTTTTTTCAAGTACAATATGCGATCCCAAATCTTTGCAAAAGCCTTGCCTATGCCAATGGTTTTTGGAGCCTTAAAAAGACTTGAGCTGATGCGAACCCAACCGGAATTAAGAGAGAAATTATGGCGAATCACCAAAGCTTTACAAAATGGATTAACCAGTGCCGGGTTTGATATTGGTAATACAAACTCACCCGTTACACCTGTTTACTTAAACGGTACTATTCCAGAAGCTGCAGCATTGGTAAGTGATTTACGAGAAAACCACCATATTTTTTGTTCTCTGGTCGTTTATCCTGTGGTGCCAAAAGGAATAATTATTTTACGATTGATACCAACTGCAGATCACACCCTGGAAGATGTGGATAGAACAATTACCGCCTTTAGAGAGATAAGATCAAAACTTTTAGACGGTCATTACAAGGAAGAGATTGAAGAACCTGTTTACTAAAGGAAAAAATGAAGATGACACGAGTTGTAATAACGGGTTTAGGAGCTATAACCCCAATAGGAAATGATACAAAATCCTATTGGGAAAATTTGCTCAATGGGGTATCGGGAGCCGATAAAATTTCCCGTTTTGATACTACAAAGTTTAAAACAGATTTTGCCTGTGAGATAAAAAACTATGACGCATTAAATTATTTCGACAGAAAGGAAAGTCGAAAATTAGACAGATTCAACCAATATGGACTTATAGCTGCCGATGAAGCTATCAAAGATGCCGGTTTGATGTTTGATAAACTGGATACAGAAAGAATTGGGGTCATTTTTTCCAGCGGGATAGGTGGTTTTGAAACCATAGAGAATGACATTATAGAATTCAGCAAAAATGATTTAATTCCCAGGTTTAATCCCTTTTTTATCACCAAGATAATTGCGAATAGTGTGGCTGGTTATTTATCTATTAAATATGGTTTACATGGTGTAAATACCTGCACGGTTACCGCTTGTTCCTCTTCTACCAATGGCCTAATTCAGGCGTTTAACTATATTAAATGGGGAAAAGCGGATATTATTATAGCAGGCGGATCTGAAGCCCCAATTAATCAATCGGCAGTAGGAGGTTTTAATGCGATGAGAGCCTTGTCCACTAACAATGAAAACTATAAAACGGCATCGAGACCTTTTGATAAGTCCCGGGATGGTTTTGTGCTTGGTGAAGGTGCCGGTGCATTGGTAGTCGAGAGTTTGCAGAGTGCTTTAAAGCGAAACGCAAAAATTTACGCCGAAATCATTGGAGGTGGTGAAACGGCCGATGCATACCATATTACCAATACACACCCAGACGGAAAAGGTGCTTATCTTGCTATGAAAGAAGCTTTGCGGGAAGGCGAAATTGCGCCGGGCGAATTAGATTATATCAATGCACACGCCACTTCTACCGGTCCCGGAGATATCTCTGAAACCAGGGCCATTGAAAAACTTTTTAGTGGGAATATGGAAAATATCAATATTAGTGGCACCAAGTCTATGACCGGGCACCTATTGGGAGGTACTGGGGCAATTGAAGCAATTGCTACGTGTTTATCAACATATAAAGATTTGATTCCGCCAACAATTAATACGAACGTAATTGATGGTGCTATTTCTTCTAAACAGAATTTCACGCTCGGAAAAAAAATAGAAAAATCGGTAAATTATGCATTAAGTAACAATTTTGGGTTCGGAGGGCATTGTGCAGCCGTATTGTTCAAAAAATTTAATCGCTAAAAAGGAACCGGAAAGCTTAAAAATTGATTTAGCAGGTATTCCTACCTTGAATTTTTTTGGAAGTGTTAAGCTTGCTTAACACTTTTTTTTTTGAATATCCATGAGCTTTAAGGATTTTTATATCGTTAGGTTACGTGAGGTTTGAAAACTATTTTCTGAGTTACCTAAAAATATTCTGGCATACATTCTAATTACAGCAATGCCGTTTACAATGAAGGTGAATGAAAACAACGCCGCTAAAAGCCATTGTTCCGGTTCAATATGCGTAAGAATGAGGTCTTCACCTAAAAACGCACTTGTAATAGGGAATCCTGCAACTCCCAGGCAGCTCAATAGAAAAACAAGGCCCAAAGTGGGGTGCCTGGTAATGTGACCGTGAAATTGGTTAAGCCCAATGGGGTGATTCTCCAATTTTTTAAGCCTTTGGAGGCAAACATAACCTATGATGCCGGAGATTAAAATACCACTCAAATAAATTGTGGCTTCTATGGAGTTAAAATGCTCGTTAAAGGTGATTGCTAAAAAAATAAAGAAATGGGCCGAAACAGATAAGATCCACGCCAAACGGGAACTGCTGCGTTCGTTATAGGATTTAGAAACCATCAGAAGAGCGATAAAGGCAGTAAATAAAGCCAAATCATATTTGATAGGCTGATAAAAACTTTCGTAGAAATAAGCCATATACATCCCAATAAGATAAAAAGGAATCAAAATCCACAGCACAATTTTTCGGGTAAGAAAATTAAGTAATTCGCGTAACCTTTTTAGAGGTTTAAAAACAAGTCGGAATATGAGGGTTTCTAAATGCCACTCTTTAAGTGAAAGCAGAAAAAGCCCTTGCTTTAGGCGTAAATATTTTTTGTTGGGTCGGGATTTTGGGATGGCTTTTTGAAAAGTAAAAAACTGCTCTCGTATCATATAAGACACTACTGAAGGGGATATTAATAATTGATAGCTTCGCAAAAAGGCGTTCCCGGCAAAGTGAATAAGTGCAAGCCATTCAAATCCCGCTGCTATTTCTATGAAAATAATTCCAATTTGGGATGCGGAGCTATAAGCCACTTTACCTTTTATAGTAGTTTGCACCCGGGATATAAGATTGGTAATTAAGAAGGTGAAAAGTCCTACGGATACTACCAACCATTTAAAGAAGATTTGATGTTCCCAAAATGGATACGTCCTAAGAAGTAAAAACGCTCCCATGTGCACCGATAACGCTCCATAAAAAATAGCACTCGATGGCGTAGGACCCTCCATTGCTCTTGGCAACCATGACGAAAAAGGCAATTGGGCAGATTTAGCTATAGCCGCAAGGAGCAACATCAATGAAATAAAAATACCCATCCCACTATGAGAGATTAATTGCTGTTGAACCAAATCGTAATTATTCAAAGCTTGAAAAGTAATATTCTCATGCCATAGATGATGGCTCATCCACATCGCCAAAAGCATACCTACATCCCCAATGCGATAAATAGAAAACACCTTGATGGCATTTTTTACGGGCAAATACCGCAGACGATAAAAGGCTATGAGCAAAAAAGATGCAAGTCCCAATATTTCCCAGCCTATAAACATGGTTTCAAAATTACCCGCTAATACAACAACCAAATACCCAAGGTAGAAGAAAAGAATGTTATTAAAATATCTTTTATATCCAGATTCCCTGTGGAGATAGCCCGTGCTGAATTTTACTATCATAAAGGTTAAGATTGTTCCAACCAATAAAAAGGCTACACTAACCTGGTCAAAAAACAGGTCTATAAAAAAGTTATAACCGTCTCCCTTGTAGAGCGAACCTTCATATAAATTAAAGGACTTTCTTCCGTTAATAAGCCAATATATAGAAAATGTAAGGGCCATAAAAAGATTTAAACCCGTAGTGGTTATCGCAGTTCTGGATAACCCTACTTCATTTTTTTTAGGGATTAGAAGGCTAACGATAAAACCTAAAAGAGGAATAAGTATTAATACATATAAATACTGTTGCATTTTTGTTTATTTCAAGATTAAAATGGGCTCCTTTTTAGAAATTACCTCCAGCAGTGCATCTTCACTTCCAGTGGATTTCACTTTGGTATAAAGGGGCTGATAAGGCTTAAATACACCATTTTTAAAACGGAATAAAGCTCCAGTTTCAGGATGAATAGCAACCATTAAAACCCATTCATTTTTTACCAATTCGCTACCATTGAGGTTAGACTTTAGCAGGTCATCGATTACTTCAGGAAAATGCTCAACAACAAACAAAATACGAACCGGATCATGGATTTCAATCATTTGGCTGGGCAGGCCGGTACGTAAATCGCCGTCTACTCCCGTGTTAAGCCCAAACAATCCTACTACATTATGAGGCAACTTGGTACCAGCTCCCAGTTTTTGTTGATCTACCCGGGAAAAATAATACTCCAGGTTAATTCCTCCACAAACGGCAATAGCAGCACCTAAAATTGGTTTTAACAGGCTACCATCAAGGTCTTGTGAATAGTCATAAGAATTGATAAAAGGTCGCTTATCCAAATAGAGATTTTCATACAAGGATTTTCGCCCTACAATACATAGCGCATTATCTGTATGGTTCCACTCGGGTCTTGGCTCAAAAAGAGACACCGAGCGATCTTTCACTTTTTGATGTAATTTTTTCAGCGGTAAATCACTATTTACCTTATCAAACCTGTAGGAGCGTTCTTTGGCATTAAGTTCTAAAGCTTTAAGGAACACATGGGTATTATGCTCGTGTTGTTCCTTAAGTTTGGTTATTAGGGCATTCTCATCGTAAAATTCAATTTCATCCCGGGTGGTATCATGCATTGCCCCCATAAAATGGGTGGTTTCCGGGATGATAGTTCCCCACTTTCCTAATAGCACCCTTACATCCTTCTTATTAGCCATATAGGCAAAAACGCGGGCATTTACCGCACCCGGCCTACCGCAACAAGCGCCGCAATCATAGCCGGCATAATAGGGATTGTTTACAGAACTTCCCCCATGGCCTACTATATAAACAATTGGAGCAAAATTTTTGGTTAAACCAATACTTTTTAGGACATCCTGCACCCGCTCTGCCATTTCTTTTACAGTGAATCCAATGCTTAAGCCCGATTGAACCTCCCCGGTTGCTTCTATTTGTAGATCGGCATGTTTATCTGAATGTTCAAAGGAATGTACGCTAAGCCTGCCTAAGGAGGGATTAAAGAGGTTCAAAAACAATTTAATTAGAGACCAAAACCCCAGCGTTCCCGAAAAAAGACCACCCCATAACAGGGAGTGAGATCCTTTTTGAAAATGAGGTTCAGATCGCATCTTCTTTTTTCGATGGGTTTCTTTTATCAGAAATTTTGGATCTATACTAACAGGACAAGCCTTTGTGAAGAATTTTCCATGTTCGGGTTGGAAGTAAAATTCTACACCAAAATATCCAGGGGTTCCAAAGGTTTCTGCTTTTGACTCAATATCCTCTAAGTGCCTACGCAAGGAATACTCCCGGTCATCAATACAAAAAAGCCCTTGGAAAGAAGGTGTTTTTTCAGGAGTTTTCTTTATCCTGGATTTTTGAATCCCATAGAGAACACTGTCAAAATAGCTCCATTCAAACGCCTCCTGCCAAAGTTGTAAAACCGTCTTAAGCTCCGTAACCGGGACCTGATCAAAAAGAGGTTGGATGGTCGTATCCTCGCTTTGTATCATCAAAGGCTTCCATATATCACCAAATTTTTCGTCTAAGGCGTCTATTTCCAGCAATAATTCAAAATAAATGAGTTCTTCAAGGCGAATGTTTCGTGTGTCTAATAACGTGTCGGGTTGATTTTCAACTACCGACACAAAACCAGACCAACCGGGATGTGCAAATTGTTGGTCGAAAAGGTATTGCTCATAATAGGATTCTTCACCAACAATAATTCTAAGTAAATCTTTGAGACTTACTTTTTCATCCAATAAAAGTTTTCTTGCCCTTTTTGTTTTAAATAGGCTCACATAGCCATTTTGCTCAAGGGAGCGGAGCGATACTAAAAAAGAATTTTGAACAACCGGAAATTTCCATTGGGCAATGCCCTGGTCCAAATAAGCAGCTAAAATTCTAAAAAGAAGTGGATGAACAATTTTGGAAAGATTGATTTTATAGTCTTTTTTCCACAATTTTCTAAGCTGAAATAATCTGGAACTTATATTGACATTATATTCTTTACTCAATAAATTATGCATCCAGAAATCGACATAATCTGAAGATCCTGAGGTGCCATTAAGTTTTTCAAGATCATAGTGCTGGATCACCTGCTTGAGTGCATCGGGTTTAATTTGACCTGAATTATATAACTTCCTAAATTCCTCCAGAGAAAGATAGGTTTTGTACCCAAATAGGGCAGAGGCACGCCATAACGCATCGTGAAATGGGTACTCTTGAAAAGCATGCAGCGTATTATGATGAACAAAATCTTTAAGTGCTGCCTGCCCGGGTAAATAATGTCTTAAATGTTCTATAGCTTTTTTTGTATCGAAACATTCAGATTTTTGGTGCATAAATGATTTTTAAAAATTAACACAATTAACCGGTAATTACTTTATAATCAATCAAACAGAACATAAAAATTTTTTCTATTCAACCAAAATCAACAGATTATTATTTTTAGTTTCCTGTTTTGAAAACCAAAAAGCTTCCTGAACGATCAAACTCTTCATAGTGCTGTAATTTAAAAGGTTCATCAAAGTTTGAAATTAACCGGGTCTTAAAAACAAAACACAAAAAGTGGTTGTTAATATTAGTAATTGTTTCCCGGTAATATTTTTGAAAGCGGAAAGCACAGATCCAGTAGGTATTCCCAGGATATTTATAAAACCAGACCATGATTTTATAAATTATACTTAAAATTAAAGTGTTCTGAAAAAATAAAAATCATACCTGAATATTTATCAGTAAATTAAAATTAAGTCATGATTCTAACAGTTACGCCTAAGGCGCAACGATCTTACCTCTTTACCGGAAATTGCTGATTAGTACTAAAAACATTTACCAATTTGGGGTATAATTTATGTTCATATTCAACAGAATAGCTCTTGCGATTCGCATTAATGGAATTTGTAAGATGAAAGCAAAACTTATGATTACCGGGTACAGATATTTGAAAAAGCTGTCAAGGCTATCCAGGGAAAATCCCAATATTATTAAGGGTATAAAAATAAGAAGTACAATAGGATAACTTACCCATAAAGCAGCGGTATAATATCCGGGTTCCTGTTTAAAAACCTGCTTACAATTCGGGCATTTATCCGGCATTTCCAAAATACCTGAAAACACAATAAATCCAGGGTTACAGTATAAATCTCCAATTTGGCAACGTGGACATTTCAGTTTTGCAATACTGTAAAGCTTGGTTCCTCTTTTCATAGGTTTTTATTATTTCGACTTCGCTCAATACAAGCGTTTTTTATCGGTCTCCCGATAGCTTTCAGGAGTAACATCCAGATAGACATCTGCCTGTGTGAGAAATTTTATTCTCATGGATGTTTCATCTGTTTTCTGTTAGTAAGGATAATCCTGTCTCATCCTTGTTTTGGCTGACAATTTAATTCAGAGGCAAATATACACCTAATGTTATTAAATTTAATAACAAATGTTATTTTTATATCAATCAAATATTATCTATTTTTGACAAATGAAAAATTTCTATACCCAATTTGATTTTCAAAGTGATCACCTTCTTGAAGCCTTAGGAGAGGAGGATAAAAAATTGGTATATAATGCCATGGAACCTCTATTCATTAAAAAGGGGAGTCTTTTGTTTTATGAAGAAGGCGTACCTACTGGCGTCTTTCAGATTAAGAAAGGAAAAGCAAAAAAATTTAAACGCGGTTTTTCCGGGACAGAACAAATTTTTTATATCTACACAACTGGTGATATTTTAGGATACCACGCTTTATTTGGAGAGGAACGCTATCAGGATTCTTGTGAATTGTTGGAGGACTCAGAAGTGAATTTCATCGCTAAGGATATTTTTTTTCAACTCTTAAATGATATCCCAGGCTTGCAACAGATCTTTATAAAGAATATTGGTCATGAGTTTGGAGTTCTGGCAAATATCATAGCGCTGCTAGCCCAGAAGAATCAAAATGCCCGATTAGCTATGAATTTGCTCATTCTGGAAGATCGATTCTCAAAGCAGCAAAAAGAACCCAGTGGTATTGACTTGACGCGAGAAGATTTAGCAAATATCATTGGCACCTCACCTGAAAGTTTGGGGAGAAGCCTCAAACAGTTTAAAGATGCAGGGATTATTAAAATAGAAAAAAGGATTATTTCCATAAAAAATAAAGATTTGATGTTTCAGCTGGTAAATAATAACCTGAGTTTGAGTAAGGATAACAGCTAGAGACAAACAAAAATTAAGTTCTTGAACGATTTAATCTCAATAAACTCTGGGGCGATGATGACTTCTTTCATGCCAGGAGTATGGATGTCTTTATATCAAAACTAAGAATGAAACTCAGTAAAGATAAGGATGTGAAGCTAGAAAATGTGAGCGGTTATGGTTATAAACGTATTGTTTGAAAGAACAATTAATTTCCTGATTTATTAATATTTTTTTGTCACCTTAAAAAATAAAACCCAGTAAACATAGTGTTTGCCGGGCTATCTGGTGGATAGGAGGGAACGACCGGAATTTCAAGATTTTAGCAATTACAGGGTGTTCCAAAGAGGTTGAAAATTATGGCCACCGAATTGGTTCCCTTTTAACAAAGTTTTACAAATGGAAAATAAATTTGAACGATTTTATTGCTTTTTCACTGTTGCCGCTATAACTTCTTTAATTTTTTCTTAGAGGAAATTTCAAATGGATGTTCTTAATAAGTCTTACTAAGTTTCAATTATCCCGTATTCCGAAATGGAATAAAAAGGTTTTGTGTGGTAGGAATGGAGTAGATGCCTGATTTTTCTAAACATCTTTGAAAAGTTCCTGAAAAGCTTTTTCAATTTCTGAGACTTCCTCAGGCTGAAGATTGGAAAACTCATTTTCCCGGGATCTTTTGGACAACTGCCCGTTATTTTGTTCCAGAAATCGTACCAGTTGGGCTACCATCTTGTCAGGCATTTCATATTTATCATCTAAGAATCGTTTAAACGCGTCATAAGCTGTGAGGTATTTGATTTCCTGAGGAATAATATTATCGATGGTATCATTTACACAATCATATAAAAACTCCGCCTGTTTAGTAGCATCAAAGAATCGATAATAATCAAAGGTTTCATTCAGCACCTGGACATTATGATCTGAAGTTTCCAGCCATTCAATGTGGTCCAATAGGGGATGTGAGTAAGATTCCAGAACCCTTCTATAGTCATCGATATGGTCAAGTATTGAAGCTGAAACCGGAAATATGAAACCTTGTGGAGAAAATTTTTTCTTTGCCAGGAGATGATGGATGATGTACCGGTGAATTCGTCCGTTCCCGTCTACAAAGGGATGGATAAATACAAATCCAAAGGCGATATTAGACGCAGCCAGGACCGCATCAAAATCACTCTCAAGGAGTAGTTGATTTGTGGCGAGAAGTCCTTTCATTAGCATTGGTAAATCTTCAGGTTTTGCTGAAATATGGTCTGGTATAGGTTCCCCGCTGCTGCGATCATGTTCTCCAACAAAACCTCCTTTTTTTCGAAAGCCCATTTCTGTAAATCGGCTGTTTTCGATCACGACCTGCTGTAATCTTTCAAGTTCTTCTTCGGTCAGATCCTTTGTGCCTGCTTGTCCTATTGCTTGACTCCATCGTGCAGCCCTTTTGCCACGAGGGCTTTCTCCCTCAATAGTAAAAGAAGCTTTGGAATCTTTTAAAAGAAGAAAAGCCGAAGCTCTTTTAATGGTATCTTTATGAATTCCTTTTAGATAATTGTTTTTTTTCTCCTTTATGGATGCTTTGGAATCCTCAAGTTTCTTTGTTTTTCGAATTAAAGGACAAAATTGATTTGTACCCGGAAGGTTATTAAGCACTAGGTGACGTTTGGATTTTGTTCCACTAATGGAGTATTGTAGATCTGCATCGATAGCAGGGACATAGCTTTTTTTTGTTAAGGCTTCTTTTCCAGGAATCTCTTTTCCCATGATCCACTCCAATAAAAACCAGATCCGTCGGCTATATTGTCCTGTAGGTTCAATATTGGTGAGCTCGTATAGATCTTCATCTGAAAAGTATTTGGTAAGCGCGCTGAATACCAATAAATTGACACCTTCATATTTTAACGAAAATAC
>JAWOHC010000417.1:0-6735 GCA_046496275.1 Gillisia sp. | reverse complement strand
GCCAAAAATATAGATGACCGTAACGTTTTGGTTAAGGTAGCCATATCCATTGGGATGAATGCGGAAGAGGTTGAAAACACGCTGAAAGCAGATGATTTTGCCTACGATGTGAAGCAGGATGAAATGGAGGCGCGCAATATTGGGGTAAAAGGGGTTCCCTTCTTTGTTTTTGATGATAAATATGCTGTTTCCGGAGCGCAGTCTTCAGAAGTATTTTCACAAAACCTTGAAAAATCCTGGGAAGAATACCAAAGCCGGAATGCCGACCTGGAGATCACCCCCGGTGATTCCTGTGATACCGATGGAATCTGCAATTAATCAAGAAAAATAATGAAAATTTTTCTTAACTTATATTCTTCTGGAAAGGATTTAAATATTAAAGATTAACTTAAAAATAAATATCATGAAACAAGTATTTTCAATTCTGTTTATCGTTTTTTTAAGCATCAACACCTTTGCACAAACCACCTGGAAGGCCGATCCGGCTCATACACAGGTTACCTTTTCAATCACCCACTTAACCATTGCGGATATTAAAGGTAATTTCAACAAATTTGAAGGCAGTATTGTGGCTTCAAAAGAGGATTTTAGCGATGCACAATATCAAATCACCATGGATGTTCCTTCTATAAATACAGGTATTGAAAAGAGGGATGATCACTTACGAAGCGCCGATTTCTTTAATGCTGAAAAATATCCTGAAATGACCTTTAAAAGCACTTCTTCTGAAAAAGTGAGCGAAAACAAATACAAAGTAAAAGGAGATCTTACTTTTCACGGAATTACAAAACCTGTAACCCTTGATGTTTGGCACAGGGGAACTATTGAGCACCCTCAAAGTGGAAAAATGATCTCCGGGTTCGCGATCTCTGGAAATGTAATGAGATCTGATTATAATTTAGGTCCCGATTTTCCTGAAGCTATGCTTAGCGACAAGGTGGTAATTGACGTAAACGGGGAATTTATAAAACAATAAAGATTTTTTAAGGAAAGCCGCTAACAGGTTCTTTAGACCTGCGTAGCGGCTTCCTTTATTTTATAATAAAAGCAGTTCAATAGTTTCGCAGCTAATTTGCCGCAACAGGAAAAGATGATGCCCATATAATATGTCCCAATATCGGGAGGTAAAACATTTTTAAAAATCGGAAGCAATCCCGCGAACTAGGTATGAAATAAAAAACACCTCTTGGATCAAGAGGTGTTTTTTACTAATTAATTCGCAGTTAAAAATTCTGAAAATTTTTGGATTCCTGTAATTCAGACAGCTTCAGTTTCTTCCGATTTTTCTTCTTCTTCTGATTTTTCAGAGGTTTCTATCACTTTAAATTCCTCTATTGGTTCTTCTTCCCCTGAAAAATATGGAAATACATCTAAAATGGGTGATTCTGTAATAGATGGAATCGTGTAATCTCCCATGGTACTTTGCATAGCTTCGGTGGTATTTTCAAAAGCCTCTTTTACATCATTGGCCTGTATCAGCATATATACATTGGTTTTCTTTTCCTTCCCGCTTTCTTCATCAAGCGCTATTAAAGAAACCTTTGATTTGAACCAACGATCGGAATTTTCGAATGGATGCACCTCTGAAAAGTTAGCGACTTTTATATTCATGATCCTGAACTCTTCGCTGGTAAAAGCAGTCATCTCTTCGTTAATTCTGGCTTCTGCTTCGGTATAAGATACCGCATCCAACAAATAGGTATCTGTTGTCACTTTTTGCTCTCCTGTCTCGTGAGTTTTTCTGTATTTCACCTTACATTCATACCAAGTTGCACTCATATCATTTATTTTTTAGGGAGCCAAAAGTATGATTTTAAACAGGCCTGGAAAACAATCCGGTAAAAGGTTATTCACAAATTCCCTTCTTCATTTTTATACTTTCATTTTTCATGGCAGGTTGGTCTCATTCCGAAGCATTTAGGCTTTCGCAAATATAGAACCGTGCTGGTGCAGGTTTATAATCCGTGTCTTGACAACATCTCAACTTATTGATTATAGACTTAATTATTTACTGGTGTAACCACCATCTATGACCAATTCACTTCCGGTAACAAATTTTGATTCATCCGATACGAGGTAGAGTATTCCATAGGCAATATCAATTGGTTCACCCACATGTCCTATAGGATGAAGTTTATTAAGGTTTTCTCTGAAATCCGGAACATCTTTACCAAATTCTTCTACCAAAGGGGTCCAGATAAATCCGGGATGTACCGAGTTTACCCTTATTTTATCTTTGGCATAGATTAACGCATCATTTTTAGACATCAATCTAACAGCTCCTTTTGAAGCATGATAATGAGGAATATCCCCGGCCCCAATTATCCCATAGATTGAAGAAAGGTTAACAATGCTCCCTCCTCCAGTTTTTTGCATGTGAGGAATTGCATGCTTGGTGCAGAAAAAAACTCCTTTTACATTCACATCCATAACGGCATCCCATTCCTTCTCTGTTAATTCATGAGTTGGTTTGTCCACACCTGCTATTCCCGCATTATTAATGGTTGCATCAAGTTTTCCAAATTCCCTGGCTACCTGGGCATACACCTTTTCAACTTCTTTTTCCTTGGATACATCCAGGTGCCAGTATTTTGCAACTCCGCCTGATTGGTTAATTTCTGCAACCAATTCCTCACCTTCCTGGTCAAGAATATCTGTTACTGCTACTTTTGCATGTTCTTTTGCCAACAAGATGCAGGTCTCGCGACCAATGCCTAATGCTCCGCCGGTTACAACTACAACTTTGTTTTCTACTCTTTTCATCTTTTCTGTTTTTATTGTTAATAATATGAATTAGCGGGGGATTAATTTATAATTCTACGCGCAGCAGGAACCAATTTCGCCGGTTACAGACAAAATACTAGTGTTTTATAAGGATAAAAAGGGGGCTTAAAAATGACATAATAATCACCCTTCAGCGAATTGTTATTAAGGGCAAGTATTGCATTTGCTAATGAAGTTACATAATTTTCAAGTGGATTACAATGATCTCCCGCGACGATTAACTAATTGTTTGTTAATAATTCATGTAAACTATCGGATGTGATTTTAGCTATGATTCCAATATTTTAAACGGGCTGGCCCGGATCTATAACCGTGACCGTGACGCATTAATACCATTTTCGCACCAGTACCTGAAACAAATTTGATAAATTAGATATGAATACAAGCAAAAAAATGGAAACTATGAAATTAGGAGCATTCTCGGTAAGCCTTAATGTTAAAGACATTAAGGCTTCAAAAATATTTTATGAAACCCTTGGCTTTACTGCCTTTGCAGGTGACTTAAGTAAAAACTATCTGATTATGAAAAATGAAAATTCATTGATTGGACTGTTTCAGGGAATGTTTGAGGGGAATATCCTAACCTTCAATCCGGGGTGGGACGAAAACGCCCAAAACATTGAAAATTTTGAGGACGTTCGGGAAATCCAAAAACACCTTAAAAGCAAAAACTTAGAGTTATCAGCCGAAGCCGACGAAAACACTTCCGGACCAGCAAGTCTTATGTTAAACGACCCTGACGGAAATCTGATTTTAATCGACCAACATCGCTAAGCTGGTGGGAATGTCTAATGTCATGACAATTCTTAGATAAAACAATTGATTTTTAGCCTGTTTTCGTACCTTCATGCTAGGTTTATATAAAAAATAATTGAAAACCATACAAATAGCGAAATTATGTTCTTATTTCTATGTTCGCTTAATGGTTAATTTAAAAACGGGTGCCATGTTTAGAGATAGAATTGAAGCTGGAAATCAACTGGCAGAAAAACTGCTGCATTACAAAAATAAGGATGTTGTGGTTCTGGCGATCCCTCGCGGCGGATTACCTCTTGGGGCGATCGTGGCAAGAGCGTTAAACGCACCACTTAATGTGGCCCTTTCCAAAAAAATTGGGTATCCGGGCAACAAAGAATTTGCGATTGGAGCTGTGAGTATGGAAGATGTGGTTTTGGATAAAGCCGTGCCGGTACCTGATAATTATCTTAAAAGTGAAACCGCCCTGATTAGAAAGTCTCTGGCCAAAAAATACAGGCAATACTATAAAAATTTTGAACCGGAAAAGTTAGATGGTAAAATAGTGATCCTTATAGATGACGGCATTGCCACCGGCAATACTCTTTTTGTAACGATTTCTCTTGTGGCTCATCAGGATCCTGCCGGAATTGTGGTGGCAATTCCCGTAGCACCGCCCTCGGTAATTGAGAAGCTAACTAATTTTGCTGAAGTAGATGAAGTGATATGCCTGGAAACTCCTTTTGATTTCAGAGCTGTAGGACAATTCTATGAAGATTTTAGCTCGGTTAGCGATGAGGAAGCTATAAGCCTGCTGGAAGAAAGCAACCGAAAAAATAGTTCTAAAGGATAATATAAAATCCCATTGTTGCCCGGTAAACATTTTTGTTATGGCTGAAATCGCACCTGCAGTGGGCATTTCAAGGAGATTTTAAAAACAGACCTTGCTTTTATAATCTTTTTAAATCATACTGATAATTAAAGTGTTCTGAAAAAAATTGAATTATGACTAAATGTTTACCAGTTAATTGAAAACAAGTCTTTGTTCTTGATTCTTTACCGGACGTTACTGATTTTCAATGTTACTTTGTATTTTATATCTCGCTGATTTTCGAAGAGATTAGTCTTCTATTTTTTGCCATGAATACACAAATGTTTTTTTTTGTCTTGTCTCCTGGTTCTTGCCTCTTGAATCTTTAAAATTAACGTATTCCTATTCATAATCTCATCCTAATTTTATAAATTTGGAAAAATTCCAATTAATAGGAATTAATCCAAATTCATGAAAACCAAATCTATCCTTCACCTGGATCTTGATACATTTTTTGTTTCGGTAGAGCGTCTGCTTAATTCTGAATTGCAAAACAAACCACTTTTGGTAGGAGGCACAGGTGACAGGGGTGTTGTAGCAGCCTGTAGTTATGAGACCCGTAAGTTTGGAGTGCATTCGGGAATGGCGATGAAAGTGGCCCGGCATCTGTGCCCGGAAGCCATTGTTATTAAAGGAAATGCCAGCACCTATAGCAAACACTCCGACACGGTAACCGAAATAATAAAAAGCAGGGTGCCAAACTTCGAAAAAGCCAGTGTAGACGAGTTTTATGCCGATTTAAGCGGGATGGATAAATTTTTCGGGATCCATAAGTTTGCCCACGAACTCAGAGAATGTATTATTAAAGAAAGTGGACTGCCAATTTCTTTTGGCTTGTCTCAAAATAAAGTGGTTTCCAAGATCGCCACCGGGGAAGCCAAACCCAATGCCGAAATTGTTATTCCCTTAGGAACCGAAAAGCATTTTTTAGCCCCTTTAAATGTCAATAAAATCCCTATGGTAGGAACTAAAACCTACCAAAAGTTATTAAGCCTTGGGGTTCGCCAGATCAGGACCATCCAGGAAATGCCGGTAGAAATGCTGGAAAGCGTGTTGGGAAAAACCGGCAGGACGATTTGGAAACGTGCCAATGGCTTGGATGATACCCCCATTATCCCATATCATGAAAGAAAATCGATCTCTACCGAGCGTACCTTTGGTCGGGACACCATAGATATGGTACGACTTCACGCTACGATGGCAGCCATGGCAGAGAGCCTGGCTTACCAGTTGCGCCGCGGTAACAAGCTTACCAGTGTGGTAAGTGTGAAGATTCGGTATTCCGATTATCAAACCTACTCAAAACAAGCCAGGATCTCTTATACCAGCGCAGATCATATCCTAATCCCAATGGTGGATGCGCTTTTTAAACAACTCTATAGCAGGCGGTTATTGATTCGGTTAATCGGCGTGAAGTTTAGCGGAATTGTAGGCGGGAATTACCAGATCAACCTCTTTGATGATTCCCAGGAAATGCTCAATTTATATAACTCTCTTGATAAAATAAGGGAACGCTTTGGGGAGCAAAGCGTGATGCGCGCTGTTACCCTGGGCACCAAAACCATTGGCCGCATGGGCAATCCATTTAATGGGGAACCACCGGTAGTGCTGGCTCATAGAAAACAATAATGTATTATTTAAACGCCCATACCTGGTATTCGTTACGCTTCGGAACATTTTCTGTAGAAAAGCTTTGCGCACTGGCACAATCCCATAAAGCGGAACACCTGGCAGTTACCGATATCAATAATACGTCTGCCTGTTTAAATTTTATAAAGATCGCTTCGGAATATGGCATTAAACCCCTGACAGGCATCGACTTTAGAAATGGGGCCCAACAACAATATGTGGGAATTGCCAAGAACAATGAAGGTTTCCGGCAGTTGAATGAACACCTTTCACAGCATCTTCATCTAAAAAAAATATTTAAGCCCGAAGCTCCAGCTTTGCCGGATTGTTTTATTATTTATCCTTTTGATAAGGTAGTCGCTACTAAAAAAACGGTTTTTTCAGCAAATGAATTTATAGGGATTTCAGCAGAAAGCCTTCGGAAGCTTAAATTCTCCAGCTACCTGAACTTTAAGGATAAACTGGTTTTATTACAAACAGTCACTTTTAGGGATAAACGCGATTATAATGCACACCGGCTTTTAAGGGCCGTAGATAACAACACTTTGTTAAGTAAACTGCCCGTAAGTGAACAGGGAAATTTTTCCGATCAAATGATGCCGCCGGAAGTGATTGCTGAAGCGTTTGAAGAGTATCCGCATATTTTGGAAAACACAAAAAAGTTGGTAAGCAACTGCGAGGTGAGTTTTAGCTTCGGAAAAACCCAAAACCGAAAT
>JAWOHC010000394.1:0-5764 GCA_046496275.1 Gillisia sp. | reverse complement strand
TACCGAAGGAGATTATGGGAAACCAGGGCTTCAGGCATTTAGTATGCAAAAAGCCATCGATGAGCATGCAGATTATGTTGTGTTCAACGGAGCCGTAGGTGCTATTAGCGGGGACAATGCTTTAACCGCTGAAGTAGGTGAAACTGTTAGGTTGTTTGTTGGGAATGGCGGCCCAAATCTGGTATCTTCCTTTCATTTAATAGGTGAAATATTTGATAAAGTATATGTTGAAGGTGGAAGTATGGTAAATGAAAATATTCAAACTACCTTAATTCCAGCCGGAGGTGCTGCTATAGTGGAATTTAAAGTGGAAGTTCCCGGAACTTTTATCCTTGTAGACCATTCTATTTTCCGTGCGTTTAATAAAGGTGCGCTGGGAATGTTGAAAGTTGGAGGAACTGAAAATGAGAAAATTTATTCAGGAACCCAATTGGAAAAAACATACCTGCCCGAGGGAAGTGTGATCCAGGCCATGCCGGTTGCTGAAAAAAGCAAAGAGCCTGAAAATGTTCAGGAAAAAACGCTGGCAGAGCAAATGACACATGGAAAACAACTTTATGCTCAAACTTGTTTTGCCTGTCACCAGGCTGCAGGACAGGGAATTCAAGGTGCTTTTCCTCCGCTTGCCAAGTCAGATTATATGAACGCAGATATAGGTAGAACCATTAATGCTGTTCTTCACGGATTAACAGGAGAGATCACTGTAAATGGTGAAAAATACAATTCTGTAATGACCAGCCAGAATCTTACCGACGAAGAAGTTGCCGATGTTTTAACCTATGTTTATAACAACTGGGGCAATAACAAAACAAAAGTAACTCCCGCGATGGTTAAGGCGGAAAGAAGGTAAATTTTAAAAAACACCAAATGCTTAACACGAAATTAAAAGTAGTAGTGCTAACAGTTATAAGCTTCCTAAGCATTCAAATTATTGCCCAGGAGGAACAAAAGAAAGAAATGGCTTATGTTAAAGGGGGATCCTATATTCCCCTTTACGGAGCCGATTCTGCCTGGGTTAAAGTAGATGGTTTTCTTCTGGATCCATATCCGGTTACCAATGCAGAGTTTTTACAGTTTGTACAGGAAAACCCTGAATGGAGTAAGTCCGGAGTAAAAAAGCTCTTTGCAGATGAACGCTATTTGTATAACTGGGAAAGTGATTATTCCCTTGGTAAGAATATTTCTGAAAGATCCCCGGTGACCAATGTTTCCTGGTTTGCAGCAAAAAGATTCTGTGAATGTCAGGGAAAAAGGTTACCAACTTTAGATGAATGGGAATACGCCGCGATGGCCGATGAAGACACTCCGGATGCCCGGGTTAAGGAAAGTTACAATCAAAAGATCCTTTCCTGGTATGAAACTCCAAAAACCTTTGAAAACAACATCGGCAGTACTTTTAAGAATTATTGGGGTGTTCACGATCTTCACGGACTCGTATGGGAATGGACCCTGGATTTCAATACGGTGTTACTTTCCGGAGAATCAAGAAATGACAGTGATACAGACCGGAACCTTTTCTGCGGAAGCGGATCTGTGGGCGCAACAGATCTTATGAATTATGCTGCTTTTATGCGCTATGCGTTCCGCGGAAGCATAAAAGCGCGTTATTCCATTAAAAATCTTGGTTTTAGATGTGCCAGCGATATTGAAATTTTATAGCCTGTGGCAAACCGGAATAGCATAAAGCAATTTTATTACCCCTGAAAATTTCGGTTGATCTTTAAAAACATCAAAAAATTTAATAATGAAAAATTTAATATATTTTGTTTTACTATTATTCCTTGTGAGCTCCTGCCAACAATCTTCTGATAAAAAGAACGAAGAGATCGCTCAAAAAAGTTCTGAAGGAATTTCTGAAATGTCTGTTTACAACCTGCCATCTACCTGGACCAATCAGGATAATGAAGATATACAGCTTAAAGATCTGCAGGGAGATGTTCTGGTGATGGTCATGATCTATACTTCCTGTAAAGCTGCCTGTCCCAGATTGGTTGCCGATATGCGGAATATTGAAGAGAAATTGCCGGATGGGGTTAAAGATGAGGTAAAAATGATCTTTGTGAGCATAGATCCTGAAACCGATACTCCCGAACGTTTAAAAGCCTTTGCGAAAGAAAATTTCATGGATGAGGATCCCTGGATATTTCTGAGATCTTCAGAAGAAAATACCCGCGAATTCGCAGCGGTGTTAGCCGTTAATTATAAACAAATCACCCCCATGGATTTTTCCCACTCCAATATTATAAGTGTTTTTAACAGGCAGGGGGAGTTGGTTTTTCAACAGGAAGGACTGGGAGTAAATTCTGATAATACCATTAAAAGTATTAAAGAAACCGTAGATAAAAGGTAATTACCCTTTTAAGATTTAACATCCAGTCGAAAAATTTTCTCTCTCAGTTGAATACTTAAGGGATGTTAACACGTTTGCTAAAACAATAATTTAAAAGATGAAAAGATCCTAATCCTGTTTATTTAAATCCTGGTAGATTTGATCTTTATTGGAAGGAGCACTTTAGGATCTAACCACTCCAGGGAATAAAAAAAGGAGGATGCTATAGATAGCAACCTCCTTGGTTTAAACAAGGTATTTAAATCTAAACTGCTTCTTTGGAAGAAGCTATTACGGCAAGGTTGTAAATAACAAGTCCAAACCCAATCTTGTTGACAGCATCACCTAGATTATAGATCACATCAAGATTCAATCCTCCAAAGATCCCTTCGTACCATCCTGGAGTTCCGGCCATATATCCCACGGGATAAATTGCCCATCCTACCAAGACAAACCAGCATAACACTTTGTGGGCTGATAAGACAGCTCCTCCTGCTTGCTGGGCAATTTTTTTGGCCTGTCCAAACCAGATCTCATAAACGATAGCAAAATAAGCAATACCTGAAATAAGACCCCAAAGCCAGGCATTGTCTCTGTTAAGAGTTTCTCCCACATATCCGGTCACTAACATCACCACGGAAAAAAAGATCAATCTCCACATAAGGGATTTTTTTGCTCCGGCAATTTTCAGGATAAGGTAAAATTCAACACACATTAACGGCACGGTAAGTACCCAATCCACATATCTGAAGAATGTAGGAGAATCGGCGTACTCTGCCCAATAATCGCGCATGTAAAAGTAATGTACTGCGGCAATAAATGTAATTAACCCGGATACTAGAACCGACGTTCGCCATTTTTTTTCAAATGAACTCAGCGATAAAAAGAAAAATACTGACGCAGCTAGCATAGCCATACCACTCACAAAAAAAGAAAATCCCACATAATCCGAAGGGTCTAGTTGTGAAATCAACGAAATAGAAGAAATGAAGTTCATCATAGTTAATAATTTTTATTTTGTTTAAATTAATCATAGTAAAGTTAAACAAAAAAAATCATTATCTTTATGAAAAAAACATGAAAATTTTCTAATACTTTAGCTTATACCTATGAAATATAGTAATTATTTAATAATTGCGACTTTTTTTAGTTTGTGGGTGTCTGGATTTTTATCGCAAACACAGCAACAAACGATCGGCCTTTCCCTTATTCTTAGTCTGGGAATTATACATGGTGCCCATGATATATTTATCACTAAAAAAATGTTAAAGGAAAAATTTCATTATTTCAGAATCTTGGGACGTTATCTTCTTTCTGTGTTTTCCTTTGCTTTACTCTATTTATTGAGCCCACAGGTTCTTATGGGGGTATTTGTTTTTTTTAGTGCTTATCACTTCGGCGAGCAACACTGGCTGGAGAAAGTGGTAAACCCCGGGATCCTTGACATCGTTTTTGTGTTTTCCTACGGGCTGGTCGTTTTAGCTTTATTGTTGAGGATTAACTTTTCGGAAACTGAACAAATTTTAAGTGAGATGTCTTCGTTTGAACTTAACAAAAATCTGCTTGATTTTATTTTGTCCTTTGGAACAATTACACTTATAGTTTCTTCTTATTTTCTAAAAAATTCCAGAATTCAAATTAAAACAAGAATTGGTAGGGAATTGGTCATCCTCGCTGTTCTCGCTGTTATTTTTAGCCGTTCCTCTTTGGTTTGGGGATTTGCAATTTATTTTGTGATCTGGCATTCAATCCCTTCTATTTTATCTCAATTAACCTATATGAAGGGTGAGGTAAGCTGGAAAAGCTTTTTTTATTATCTTAAAGATTCTATCTTATATTGGGTTACAGCTTTGATAGGACTTTTTGTATTGTTTTATTTTTTTAAAGGTGAAAAACAAATTTTACTATCTATTTTTTTTCCTTTCATAGCGGCTCTTACTTTCCCCCACGCTTTAATCATCAGTCAGATGTTTAAACGCACACCTAAATAATATTCCATATTTATGTTATTGAGGCTTAGGTTATTATTGAAAGGGCAACTACATCATTTAATGGAAAAGATATCTTTCCTTCTTTTGTCCCTTGAAATCAAAGAGGTTTTAATGCCTATGATAAGTTTTCAGCCATTATAAATATTGGAGTAGGAGTGGTTGTTTCTTATTTTGGGACTTTTTAATCGCCCTTAGATCTCTTTTGAAGGCCCAATGAATCAATGGTAATCCTGGAATAGCAGAGGTAAAAAAACTACTTCTGGGCAACTCCGTCCTTTTAGACCTCCTTTTTAAGTTAGGGCAAACCCTGCTTTAAAAACTGGGTGGAATTAAATTTCAATTTAAGTTTATTTTTCAATCTTTGCGTAAAACCAAAAGTTCCTGGTTTACAGTTTTTTGTAAGAGGAATCCTCAACAACAATTGTGGAATTAGTTGTTCTCATAACACTAAGCATGATAAATAGAATTCCTAAAACCAGAAAACCGCTAAAAATGAATAGTGCCGTATAGTAATTCGGGATCATTCCGCTTCCATAATAAAACATTCCTCCCTGAATAAAGAGCAGGATTTCGGTGGTTGAAAATCCAAGCAGAAATAACCCTGTTCCGAATTTTAGCCAGGTGCTTTTCAAATCTACCAGTTTGCTTTCAAAAAGGTAAGCCAATAAAAATCCACTTATAACGCCAAGCATCAGCAAATGAATAAACCCAATCACGAAGTTGTGTATTTGAGCTGAAAGCGCAGCGAATTCAGGCAGGAGGGAGGAACTTTGCATTCCTGTTTTTAAAACCAGGCAAATAAAAGCGAAACCGAACATCAACTGCGCCAGGCCGGATGTTTTAGACCAGAAAAGTGTCCATTGAGGTTTAATCATTTTGATAAAGATTATTGCAGCGACCAGTTGTAACAGGATTCCAAGTGCGTTTATCCATAAAAAAACCGGATGGGAAATAGACCAGCTTACCGGCAGGGCCATAGTCAAAATGGTGGCTGCTAGGAGTAACCTGAAAAACAGTTTAAAATCCTTCGGATTTATATTAATCCCCGAAAGATGAAATATTTTGAACAGGACTGCTAATACAGCAAAGAGAAACCATCCATTAAACTGAAAATGCAAAAAGAACTGAATGGCAATATTGTAAAAAGCAGACTGGTTTCCCAGCGTAGCTACTGCCGGCCCAAGGCACCAAACTCCAATTGTGGAAAGGAGCATAAATAACAGGGAACCCTTCACCAATAACCTTTCCGATAATTCCTCTATTTGAAGATCTTTCCATAGCAGTTTTACAAAATAATAGCTGCAAAAAATATGCAGGGTAGAGAAGCTTATTGAAATAGCCGCATATCCCTGGAAAGGGAAACTTAACAACATTCCTGTTACGGCAAATTGTGTAATCCAGAAAAGCCTGGTGTAAATTTGTTTTTTTTCAGGAACAAAATAAT
>JAWOHC010000348.1:0-4887 GCA_046496275.1 Gillisia sp. | reverse complement strand
CTTTCGAGGGATCGGGGGAAAACCAAATGTTCCCTTTGGAAAGGCAAACGACTTAGGCCAGAAACCAATTATGTGAAAAATGGCGGAGCAACTATTACAGATCTTGTTGAAAAACCGCTGAATAAAGTCCGGGAATTTTTTAAAGAGCTGTCTTTAAATGAAACGGATACCCAAATCTCCAAACGCCTGCTGGCAGAGATCAGCAACCGATTGCAGTTCCTTTCCAATGTTGGCCTGGATTATCTCACGTTGAACCGAAAATCCAATACACTTTCCGGCGGGGAATCCCAAAGGATCAACCTTGCAACCTCATTAGGAAGCAGTTTAGTGGGCTCTATGTATATTCTGGACGAACCTTCCATAGGTTTGCATCCGCGGGACACTAAGCGGCTTATTGAAGTTTTAAAAGATTTGAGGGATCTTGGAAATACGGTGATTGTGGTGGAGCATGATGAGGATATTATGAAAGCGGCCGATGAGATAATTGATATTGGACCGGAAGCTGGAATTCATGGCGGAGAATTGGTAGCCCATGGCACCTACAAACAGATTTTAAAAGCTGATTCCCTCACCGCGAAATATTTGAATAATACCATGCGAATTGAAATTCCCAAAACCCGTCGTACCTCAAAACAATACGTCGAGATCTTTGGAGCACGGGAAAACAATTTAAAAAATATAGATGTAAAATTTCCTTTAGGAGTTTTTACCGCTGTAACCGGAGTTTCAGGAAGTGGAAAAAGCACGTTGGTTAAAAAGATACTTTATCCGGCAATGTTAAAGGAGATTGGAGGTTTTGGAGAAAAAGCCGGACAATTTTCTAAAATTGAAGGGAATTTTAAAGCGACCACCTCGATCGAGTTTGTAGATCAAAATCCAATTGGGCGTTCTTCACGTTCCAATCCGGTGACTTATATCAAGGCCTATGATGATATCCGGAATCTATTCGCGAATCAGAAATTATCCGATATCAGGAATTTCAAACCCAAACATTTCTCCTTCAACGTGGATGGCGGAAGATGTGAAACCTGCAAAGGGGAAGGGGAAGTAACCATCGAAATGCAGTTCATGGCCGATGTGCACCTGGAATGTGAAACCTGTAATGGAAAACGCTTTAAAAAAGAAGTGTTGGAAGTGAAATTCGCAGAAAAGAACATCGATGACATTCTCAAAATGACCATTGATGAGGCTGTTGAATTCTTTCAGGAAAATGGAGAAAAAAAGATAACCAATAAATTAAAGCCCCTTCAGGATGTAGGTCTTGGATATGTTCAATTGGGACAAAGTTCTTCTACGCTATCAGGGGGAGAAGCTCAACGAATAAAACTGGCCTCCTTCCTTGTTAAGGGAATTTCCAAAGATAAAGCACTCTTTATTTTTGATGAACCAACCACAGGCTTGCATTTTCATGATATTCAGAAATTATTGAAATCCTTTAATGCTTTAATTGAAAAAGGGCATTCCATCATCGTGATCGAGCATAATATGGACCTGGTGAAATGTGCCGACTATGTTATTGACCTTGGTCTTGAAGGCGGTGAAACAGGAGGTTATCTTATTGCTGAAGGAACACCTGAAGAAGTAGCTAAAAATAAAAAATCCTATACCGCGCCTTATTTAAAGGAACGTTTGTAATTATAATTACTGATTGTTTTCCAGTAAAAACAGACTGAAGGGATAAGTAAGGACTTTGGCACGTACTTTGTATATTTAAGAACAACGGCTTGGAAAAAGCCAATTCTATTAATATCTAAAGTCCGCCCAAATGAAAAACTTTACCCTCATATTTGCTTTTCTTTTTGTTGGAGTTACGGCTTCGGCAAATTTGGAAACATCCGGTTACTCCTCCCCTTTTAATTATGGAGAATCTTTCATATTCGTGGAAGGCGGAGTTGAGTTTTCAGTATATCCAAACGGGGAATTTGATTTTTATTACAATCCTCAATTTGCGAATTCCTCTTATGGAAATATTCAGCATCCTAATTCAAACATCAGTTACAACGCAGGGTATAATTATGATCCTTTTGTACAATATGATGATTTTGGAGCTGTGATCCAGATTGAAAACATCCCTGTATATTATGATTACTACGGAAGGATCGTTCAGGCAGGAAATGTTTTTATTAACTATAACAGTCGTGGTCAATTGGTGAGATTGGGTAATATGCATATCCGCTACAACCGGTTTAATCAACCTATTAGATATATTGGATTTATCAATGCTTACAATCCACGTTATGTTCACAGACCCTGGCACAGGTTTTATGTAAGACCACATCAATCATACAGAGTGGTTTATTATGAGCCTTACAGAGCCTATTATGAACCTGCAAGATTGAGTTATGTTCAATACAATAACTATTATCAAACCAACAATGTAGTTGTTAGCAAAAACAATTTTTACAGACCTGGTCAAAATGTAGCTACTTATAACAATGGCAGAAGAACAGAAATACAAAGAGATTTAAAGCCTCAATTAAGATCTTCAGAAAATGTTACAAGGACCAATAGTTCACAAATCGCTAAATCCACACCTGCTGTTAGAGGAAGAAACAGTTCGGTTTCCGAATCAGAAATAGTTTCTGAAAGAGGAAGAGTTCAATCTGGAAATAGCAATACTCAAAGCAATAGAGAAACGGCTAATATAGAAAAGCATGAAGCCGCGGTTAGAGCTCAAAGCGCTAATAATTCGAATACTTCAGCAAGAGGAGCAAGTTCCACCCAAAGAAGTAGCAATGTGATCCAAAATAGAGCTGTTGCAACACCTCGCCAGGATAATGCAGTTAGAAGTTCAACAGTTGAAACAAGAACAACTCAGCCTGCTGTGCAAAGGACTCAAAATACTGCTAGAAACACTACAACTCAAAGAAGGAGTAACGTAAGACCCGTTCAAAATGCACCTGCAGCATCAAAAGTTCAAGCAAGAAGCAGTACTCCAAGAACTAGTCAAGCGAAGGCTACAACAAGGAGTTCTACTGAAGTAAGAAGTACCTCAAGAGGAAGAGACTAAAATTCTCATAATTTAATTTTTTGGTTGGTTAGTTAGTTAGAAATCCTCCAATGGCGATTCCCCCGAATCCCTTGGGGGATTTCGTTTTTATATTTTTTTTCGTTTCAGGTATTTAGATACCATTAGCGTAACATCTTCAGAGAAATTAAATTTCAGGGCTACCACGATATAAATAATCGAGACTATTCCTGATTTCAATAGTATGTTTATAATTGGATGAAATCCGAATTCCCAAAAATAAAATCCGATGGTGAGCAGGGCGGAAAAAAGCAGGATTTTAAGTGTCTTCAGGGAAAAGGGATGCATTTTGAATTTGCTGAGCACAATAAAGATCTTGGAAGTGTTATAGATAAAGAACGCCAGAAAGGTTGCTATCGCAGCTCCTAAAATGCCAAATTCCGGGATTAACCACAGGTTGAAAACAAAAGCCAGGATGGCAAGAAAAACTCCAAAGACCAGCACCAGCCGGTAATAATCTGAATTAAAAAGGATACTATTATTGTTCCCAAGCATATTATCATATAATTTTACCAGGGAAATAAGCAGTACGATCACGGTACTAATTTGATATTCTTCAGGAATAAGCCTGTAAAGTTGATTCAGGTTTACAAGTATCAAAATAAAAATGATCGCGCTTACCACCAATAGACTCAGGGAACTTCGCTTGTAAAGATCGGCCAGACCGGTTTTGTCTTTTTCGTTCAACATGCTCGCAGTAAGCGGATGTATAATTTGGTGCATTGCTTTTTGAGGAACAGATATTACTGTAGCTATATAAATGGCAATTCCATAGACCGCCACTTCTCCAATGGGCAAGTAATATTCTATCATCACCTTATCAAGGTCCAGTAAAATCATCGCAATGGAACCGGCGATTAAAATCAATCCGGAATATTTTAGAACAGATCTTAAATTAGATGGCAGCGCAAAACTGAATTTCGGCATGTACAAAGAAAAAGCATACGCCTGCATGGCTGCAGCCCTTAAAACAAAAACACCCGCCATCGCATAAATAAACTGATTCACGCTGATCCATGAAAAATATACAGCTAACAACAGCAACGTGATACACACCCTGTGAAAAACCTCCTTCATAACATTTCCAAAAACGCTTTGGAAATTAACCTTGGACCAGGCAAAGAACACTTCGAAATAGGCCGTGGCCAAAGCAATAACAAAAATTAGCCAGATGTATGGTTGCACGAGCTCATTACCAGATCCAAAATAATTAAGCAATAAATCATAACTTATATATCCTGTGACTCCAAGAATTACAGAAACACCTATTGGTAAAATTAAAATTAAATTAAGCAGTTTATCGCGATCAGGTCTGGTTTTATAGGAAGAGTAGAATTTCACCAGGGTATTATGGACTCCAAAAGCCATCAACGGCCAAATAAGATTTGCCGCAGAAAGCAGGAAACTCACCAATCCATAATACTCCTTTTCCAGCCATCGTCGACGCGTCGCAAGGGGGCGCGCCGCGCACGCGCGTCGAGGTGCAGGCTTGGGACGCTGACCACGTCCGCCTCACGATCCGCGGTCCCTGGTGCTACGCCGACGAGCTGCGGGAGGGCCAGGGCTGCAGCGTCGAGCGGACCCTGGAGGCCGACGTCTGGCTCCCCTTCGGCGACGCCTGGGACCTGCAGGCGCCCTACGCCAGCATCGACTCGCCGGTGCAGGCGCTCTACCGCGAGGCCTTCGCGGCGGCGGTCGGCTTCGGGCCGGGGTTCTCGTCGTTCTCGCCCGCGCCGCCCGCCCCGCCGCCCGGACCGGCCGCGCCCGCCGCGGCGGCGGCCCCCGCCGCGGCCGGCGGGTTCGTCTGGGACTGCTCCTGCGAAGGCCCGGGGGCGCTCGAGGCCGCCGCGCAGGAGCAG
>JAWOHC010000344.1:0-5700 GCA_046496275.1 Gillisia sp. | reverse complement strand
ATATTTTATTGTTCTCATAGTAGTATATGTTTTTTTAGAATGTTGCATTTAATCCTAATGTAATGGTCCTTGGTCTTGGATAGGTTGTATAATCAATTCCCAAAGATGGAATATCATTAAGAGATTTAGGTACGTTAACCTCAGGATCCAAACCGGAATAGTTTGTAATAACGAACAGGTTTTGACCAGTTAGGGAAAGTCTGAAAGAATTTACAAACCCGTCCTCTCTTAATGGAACATTATATCCAACGGAAACATTTTGCAGTCTTACAAAATCTGCTTTTTCAAGGAACCTGGTAGATACATCGGCAGCATTGGCTGGAGATTCTCCACTGGTTATTACGTCTTTAGTCACGTTTTTACCAACACCTATAATCCCAGCTGTAAAGAAGGCATTTGCGGTGTTATTATAAACGTACTGGCCAAACTGACCTGCTAAAAATGCGTTAAAATCAAAGTTCCCATAAGATAAGTATGTTGAGAAACCTGCATTATAAGTAGGTAAGGCACTTTTGCCTACAAACTTTTGAACGTCCCCTTCAGGGTAGGTTGTGAATCCATCTGCATCAAATCCTCCAAATTCTCTTAAGTAATATGAAAATAACGGTCTTCCACCTGCAAGCAATTGTGCATAAGCGTTCGTTAATCCATTTCCGTTAATTGCACCGGTTTGAATTAACCCATCAAAATCCTTAACTTCATTCTCATTGTATGCTATGTTAAACCCAAAATTCCAGTTTAAATCCTGAGATTGAATGATATCATAGTTTAAGGAAAATTCAACACCCTTATTTACAACCGAAGCATCCAGGTTCTCAAATGCGAAATCCTGTGGAGTTGGTTGTGCTACTTCTTTTCTTAAAAGAAGATCTGTAGTGTTCTTATAATAAAGATCCAAAGATCCGTTTAAACGATCTGCAATAAACCCAAAGTCTATTCCAAAGTTTGCCTGAGAGGTTTCCTCCCATTTAAGATCTGGATTAGGGAAAGCTACCACTTGGGTTCCTGGAACGTTAATATTTCCTCCGTTATCAATACCAATCCCTGAATAACGCTCTCTAAATGTAAAGTTACCATATCCTAATCCGTCCTGACTACCGGTAATACCGTATCCTAGTCTTAACTTTAAAGTAGAAATATTATCACTTGATGCAAGAAAATCTTCCTGATCAAGTTTCCACGCAAATGCACCGGAAGGGAAATAACCATAACTGTTATTTGGACCAAAACGTGAAGAACCATCGACTCTTAAAGTAGCGGTGAATAAGTATTTATCAGCGATGGTATAATTAAGTCTACCAAAAAAGGATTGTAATTCATCTGTGAAATTAAAAAGATCACCACTTACCGAACGAACAGGAACATTACCTGGAGCGGTTAACTGATCTGTAGCAAATTCAGGAAACAACCGGTTAACAAATAAGCCATCTGCATCATAACCATATTGTTGATAAGCTCCCGTAATACCATTTTCAATAATATTTGAAGAATTGATAAGCTGAGAAGCCATATCATCAAGGTTCGTAGTGTTATATCCAAAACCAGACACTGTTTTACCTTTTCTAAGGAATGACTGATAAGAGTAACCAATCAATGCCTCAAAATTAGAATTTTCAAATTCCTTAGTGTAGTTCAAGGTTAAGTCAAACAATGTGTTTTTTGTGTAAAGCTCTCCAAAAGAGCCTCTTCCATTACCCGGAGTACCATTGGTAACTCCCGTGATCAAACCAGAAAGGGATTGACTCTTTTCTGAATTGGATTCATCATAACCAAGTGTTGCTTTTGCCTTTAAATTTGGTAAAATAGCATATTCACCAGAAATATTTGCAAGGTACCTGTTGGTATGAGCTAAATCTTTATAATATGCCAATACTTGAGAAGGAATTAACTCTCCACCTCCACCGGTAGTGAAATTCACATCGTTTGGCCAGGTTGGATTCGCAAAGTATGCTGCTCCCAACAAATCCCCAGTTGATCCGGAATTGTTACTTATTAATGGCGCCAAATCATTAACTCTGGAAATAGTACCATTAAAATCCATTTTTAATTTGTCATCAAAAAATCGCTGAGTTAAATTCAATCTTCCCGTAATTCTTTCCTGTTCGGAATTTTCTACAATTCCAAGTTGATCTCCGTAAGAAAAGGAAGCCCGAACATTTCCGGAACCATAATTTTGAGAATATGCTAAAGATTGGTTATGTGAAAATGTATTTCTTAGCACTACATCCTGCCAGTCTGTATTGGATCCAAAATCCAATGCATTAACATCTCCGCCATATTGACCAACGGCACTTAAATATTCATCCCTGTTTAAAAGATTAAATCTTTCTGCAGGAGTAGAATAACTAACATCGGAAGAGAATTCAAATGATCCACCTGCACCTGCTCTACCACTTTTTGTTGTGATAATAACTACTCCATTCGCTCCCCGAGAACCATATATTGCGGTTGCAGAAGCATCTTTTAAAATACTTATGCTCTCAATATCATTTGGATTTAAAAAGTTCAATGGGTTTCTTGCAGAACTGGATCCTGCACCGATATCTGCCCCGCCGGCTGAAGTATCTTCACCGGATAACGGAACTCCATCTACCACAAAAAGCGGGTTGTTATTGGAACGCACTGAAGCAGTTCCACGTATTCTTACCTGCATCCCTGCTCCTGGCTCACCACTTGATTGTGTGATTTGTACCCCGGCAGATTTTCCCTGGATTAATTGTTCCGGGGAAGAAATAACCCCTTTGTTAAATTGATCCGCATTTACAACAGAAACAGCTCCTGTTGCATCTCTTAAAGATTGGGTTCCATATCCAATCACAACCACTTCGTCAAGACTAGATGCATCTTCATTTAATGTTACATTGACAGTAGCTCTTCCATTAACAGGAACTTCCTGCGTGATGAATCCCACGAAACTAAATACAAGAACCGCATCTGATGGTACATTTTCTAGTGTATATTGTCCGTCAAAATCTGAAATGGCACCAATATTGGTTCCTTTTACGGCAACGTTAGCACCCGGCAAAGGACCGTTCGGATCCGATACGGTTCCCGATACTGTTTGTGCCTGTGCCATTCCAATAAGGAGGAAAGCGCATACAAAAAGCATGTTTTTAATAATAATTTGCTTCATAAGTTAAAGTTTTAGTTTAGTTGTCATTCCAAATATTAATCAAAGTTAAATTTATGTAAATATTTATTAAACGCGAAGCACTATAACGATATAATTACGAAATCGTTTTCGTGTAGGTTTCAACACCTTTTTGCTAAATCAATCTTTTAATAACAGGTTATTATTAAATAAGGTGTTTTTTAATGATATAATTAATAAAAGAACAATTTCATAAACTATTTTTATCGAAAACGATTTTAAAAAAATAAAAATTTGGCCGAAAAATTGCGTTGAAATGGCAAAAAATCTAATAATTTCAAGGTTTTGGATGTAGAAAACACGCCAAAAAATGTTAAAATAACTAATATTTAAGCTTCCTAATCTTAATACACCTGCTTAAATCAACCAATAAAGGACCTGTTTCAATAGATTTTATTATAAAAAAAGGAACCACAATGGGTTCCTTTAAATTCGTATTTAAAATGGATGTATTATAAAGACATCGACTTGCCATTCCCAAGTTCAGAAACGGGACCACACGCGATATATTGACCCGGAACTGGATCATACCAAAGCACATTTTCTCCTATTTCTTCACTGGTTTTCCATGCCCATATGGCCATTCCCCTAACTTCACTTAAATAAGAATAAGCTCCTGGACCAAAATCCATGCTCTCTGTTGGATCTTTATCCATTGGATCCTGAGTTTCAGTTTGCCTTTTTAAATAAATTTCCTGCTCTTCGGGAGTAGCTTTTAGATATTTCTTTACTATCTGTTCGTATTCTTCGGCACTTCCCTTTTCTGGTTCTTTATCAAATTCAGATTTAAATGCGGCTGCAAAAGCATTTGCGCTGTTATTAAATTTATCCTGTCTTTCAATAGGTGCAACCTGGTCCATATAGGAATCAATAAATTCTGCTATATTCAAATCATTTGCTCCGGGAGTATCCGTTGCCGGAATAATCACATCCAGTATTTGCTTGAGTATAAAACCGTTCGAGGCCGTTAAAAAGGCAGGTTCCCAATCGCTTTTTGGTTCGCTTTTACAGCTTTGTAACAGGCTAAGTGTACTTGGTCCAACTATAAGTATTCCTGCACCCAGGCCGAAGTTTTTTAATGCTTGTCTTCTATTCATAATTATAAAAATTAAGCTTTCGATTTTTTAAAATTCTTTGCCGCGTGATCTGCAGCTCTTGCCGTCATTGCCATATAGGTAAGCGAAGGGTTTTGACAGGCAGCAGAGGTCATAAAAGAACCATCGGTAACATATACATTTGGTACATCGTGCACCTGATTGTTTCCGTTTAAAACAGAGGTCTTGGGGTCTCTTCCCATTCTTGCCGTCCCCATCTCATGGATCCCTAAACCTGGAGCTCCAATATCATCGTATCCCTGCACATCTTTAAAACCAGCCTTTTCCAACATTGCAACTGCCTGATCTACCATATCTTTTCGCATTTTCAATTCATTTTCCTTGAATTCTGCATCAAAAGTTACTGTGGGCAATCCCCATTCATCCAGTTTATTATAATCCAGCGTCATTTTATTTTCATGGTAGGGTAAGGTTTCTCCAAACCCCATCAATCCCATAGTCCAGCCTCCCGGTTTCTCGATAGCTTCTTTTAATTCCTTACCATATCCGGCTTCAGCTACCGTTGATGACCAGTCATCACGACTTGCACCACCCTGATATCCGTATCCGCGTATAAAATCTAGATTTTCATCTTCGGAAAGGTTTCGGAAACGTGGCAGGTAAATTCCATTGGGTTTTCTTCCTTTGTAATATTGATCTTCAAAACCATCATATTTACCGGTAGCTCCGGCCTTGAAGTGATGATCCATTACATTATGTCCCAGTTCTCCACTATCATTCCCCATTCCGTTAGGAAATCTGTCTGATTTGGATTGCATTAAAATACTGGTTGATGCAATGGCAGAGGCACATAAGAAAATAACATCTGCCTTGTACTCGATGACCTCCTTGGAGTCCACATCGATTACCTTTACACCTGTTGCTTTTTTGGTTTCAGGGTCATAGATCACCTCACTCACGATTGAATTTCTGCGTAAGGTCATATTTCCTGTGCGCTCGGCAGCAGGTAACGTTGATGAGTTACTGCTAAAATATGCTCCATAAGGACAACCTCGAATACAACGATTCCTGTACTGGCAAGGTGCTCTTCCTTCAAACTTGTCATTATTGGTGATATGTGCCACGCGTCCGGCGGTAAGAACCCTGTCGGTATAGTTTTCCGCCATGCTCTTTTTAAGATACAGGCGGTCTGAACAAATACGCCCTTGCTGCCCTGGGGATCAATGCCTTTTTTATCGTGGCACACCTGGTCCAGACCCAGATCTGGTACGACGGGATAGCGCAGGACGTCTCGATCTGGAGCTCGCAGGTCTCTGTGATCATCATGCTGGTGTTGATCCTGCTGATGGAAATCCCGCGGCGCGGCTTGTTCTGGGGAAAGAAAATTCCTTTCTCCAAATCCATCACCTCGTTTGTGCGCCGATACCACGGCTACTACATCGCCTGGGCGGTGATCTACACTTTCTGGTACCACCCGATGGAAAACACCAGCGG
>JAWOHC010000414.1:0-4926 GCA_046496275.1 Gillisia sp. | reverse complement strand
GTAAATCCAATAGCCAGTTTAGATGCTATTTTTGCGATTGGATATCCTGTAGCCTTAGATGCCAAAGCTGAAGACCGTGAACTACGCGGATTAATCTCGATAGCGATTATATCCTCTTTTTCATCGGGGCTCACCGCGAACTGAACGTTACAGCCACCAGCAAAATCTCCAATACTACGCATCATTTTGATGGCCATATCGCGCATTCTCTGATAGGCGGTATCACTAAGCGTCATTGCAGGAGCTACCGTAATAGAATCTCCTGTATGGATCCCCATTGGGTCCATATTTTCAATGGAACAAATTATTACAACATTATCATTCTTATCACGAAGCAATTCCAGTTCATATTCCTTCCAGCCCAATAAAGCTTTATCAATAAGAACTTCGTGAATTGGGGAAGCTTCCAGTCCCATAGTAAGCAATTCATTAAAATCTTCTGCCCGGTGAACAAAAGAAGCACCACTACCACCAAGTGTGAATGACGCGCGAATTACTAAAGGGAAACCAAACTCCTGAGCAACTTCTTTTCCTTGTAAATAAGATGTTACCGTTTTTGCAGGTGCAACAGGGATACCAATCCTTCCCATGAGTTGTTTAAATTTCTCACGATCTTCAGTAATATTGATGGCATCTATATCTACCCCTATTAGTTTTACTCCAAAATCTTTCCAAATCCCCTTTTCATCCGCTTCAATACAAAGGTTTAATGCCGTTTGACCTCCCATGGTTGGAAGCACCGCATCTATATTGGGATGATTTTTAAGGATGGTGATAATCGACTTGGTAGTAAGTGGAAGTAGATACACATGATCGGCCATCGTAGGGTCGGTCATGATGGTAGCCGGGTTGGAATTGATAAGAATAGTTTCTATTCCCTCCTCCCGCAAGGATTTTAGAGATTGTGCACCAGCATAATCAAATTCACAGGCCTGTCCAATAACTATCGGGCCTGAACCGATTATTAAAATTGTTTTAAGTTGTTTATTTTTAGGCATTTTAACAAGGTTATTTATGATTTTATAAAAATAGGAAGCTCTTGGGTATAAAAAAAGGCGTTACTTAAAAAAGTAACACCTCGTTATTTGGAAACTAATTTTCACTAGTGTTTATGTCTAGTTTCAGAAGACACCGATAATTTTTTTCTGCCTTTAGCTCTTCTTCTAGCTAACACTTTTCTTCCGTTCACACTTGCCATGCGCTCTCTGAAACCGTGCTTGTTTTTTCTTTTTCTCTTAGATGGTTGAAACGTTCTTTTCATTTTAATTATCTTTAATTCTTCTGTAGAAACCTTAGTTAAATTAGTTTTATTTCTTTCCTTAAAACTGCGGGCAAATATACAAAGACTTTTATGTACTGCAAAACCTAAATAAAAATAATTTGTAATTGTTTTTATTAACTTTGCTGGCTTAATATAAAAGCAAGTATGTTCAATAAAAATATCAAATTAGTTATAGCCGGAATTATTATAGCAGTTGCTATTTGGCAATTTATCCTTGGCAACATTGGGAATGGGATCATGTACATCCTTCTTTCCCTTATTTTTATATTCCTGTATTTTAAAAATGAAATGATTTTATTGGCATTTTTAAGGCTTAGGAAACAGGATTTTCCCGGTGCAAAAAAATGGCTTGACAAAATAAAAAACCCGGAAACTTCCCTTACAAGGAAACAACAAGGCTATTTTTGGTACCTTCATGGCCTTATGCTTTCACAAACAAACATTACCAAAGCAGAGAAACATTTCAAAAAAGCCATAAAATTAGGGTTGGCAATGGATCAGGATTTGGCAATGGCTAAACTTAATCTGGCTGGAATCGCTATGACCAAAAGGCGTAAAAGGGAAGCTCAAATTCTTCTCACAGAAGTTAAAAGACTTGACAAACACGGAATGTTAAAAGAGCAAATGACGATGATGAAACAACAAATGAAAAAAATATAAACTTTTTCCTTGTTAAGATTACCATGTTTTATATTCATCAGTGTACTTAAGCTAATATCCAGGCGCTTTAACGAATAATTTTCTTTAGGGCTGTCTTGTTGTCTAAATTTGCATTTACATTGATGTAAGTACAAAATATGGTAAGACTTTTACCCCTACTAATTATCTTACTTTTCCTTTCCAACCCTATTTTCGGCCAAACCGATGAGGATCGTATGTTTTTTTCTGAAGCCCTTACCGTACACTTACCAAAATACGAAGAAAACGCAAAAACTGCTTATTATCAAAGAGATTATGAGGAGGGAGAACGACTTTTTGATTCGCTAATTGAACATGGTTTGAAAGGTAGTTATATGGACAACTTCAGATTCTATAACCTAAACAGAAAGGAAAATTGGCTGTACGATTTTAAAAAACCGATGTATTTGATTACTTATGCCTCCTGGTGTATCACTTCAGAAGGTGAAATCCCTGCAATAAATCAACTTGCTGAAAAATACAGCGATAGAATAGATTTTGTGATTCTTTTCTGGGATAATTATAAAACCACAAAAGAAATGTCCAAATCATACAATGAACACATAAAAGTGCTTTATGTAAATGAAATGAACAATAAAGATTCTTACGTAATAAGCAAATTGAAACATTCTCTTGGACTCCCTACCACATTTTTAATAGGTGGAAACAAAAAAATATTGGATATAAGACGTGGCGTTACCCATCCCTACGGAAGGAGCTTTGAGGATTCATTCGATATGAACTATAATTCTATTTTTGACGGGATCGCCAATCACTTGCTTGAATCTAATAATTATAACACAGAAAGGGAAACCGCAGCCCTGAACTAAGTATTTCCCTTGTTTTTCCAGTGTGGAATCCCCGAATATTTTTTCCTTTAACAACTCTTGCCCGGCGAGTTTACGCTTTGTAATTAAAAATTATTTCAAGTTATTAGTTTCCAGCCGGATAAATTCCCTTTTTTGGAATTTCAATTTCATACACTTTACCAGATTTATTGTTAAGATGAGCTTCCCGAAGCCACGGATTGTGAATTTTTAAAATCTTATAATTGATATCCAATTTTTGTGCAAAAGCAGCAAAATTTGAAACAGGCGTATCTACTTTCACTGTGGTTGTTTCAATATGGGAGTAAAGGTCTTCCTCTGAAAAGTTAAACCCATATTTTTTCGGGTTTTTCATGATTTCCTTTAAAGCAATGATTCTAAAAACGTATCTGCCTGTTTCCTCACCAAGTAAAAGATCATAGTAATTATTCACTTCCTGTCGCTCCAGTTGCCTTAAAACACCTGTATTTCCAGCGTTATAAGCTGCGGCCGCCATGGTCCAGCTTCCAAAGCGCTCTTTAGACTTTAAAAGATACTCACAAGCCACCCTGGTAGATTTCTCTATATGATAGCGCTCATCCACATTCTCATTGATTTCGAGTTTATAATCTTTTCCTGTTCCTTCCATAATTTGCCAAAACCCTACTGCTTTTGCGGGCGAAACAGCCTGAGTTAACCCGCTTTCTATAACCGCCAGGTATTTAAAATCATCCGGAATTCCATATTCTTTCAAAATAGGCTCAATCACCGGGAAGTATTTATTGGCTCTTTTGAGTAACAATAATGCATTGGACTGCCAATACGTATTTACAAGCAATTCCCTATCCATGCGCTCATAAACATCCGGAATCTCAATAGGCACAAGTTCCCCTCCAAAATTGAGATTCTCCGGCATTGGCAAGGCATATACATTATAGTCTCTCGTTACCCTCTCTACCTTTTCATCAGTATTTTCATCAGTAGAATTTGGTCCTTCCTGCACTGCCTGAATGCTTACTGCTAAAACAGCGATGAGTCCAACGCTCATCAACATTACTTTTAAAATTTTCATATGTAGATATTTATTGTTTTTAATTGGTCATATGTAATTCGCATATCTTAATCGATGTTTATATCGTGTTTCCGTTATGCTCATTTCATGTTTTTATTTTTTTATATGTTTAACTAAGTTTTCCGTTCATAATAATTCCAGGCAAATGCTTATTGAACCATTTATAGCGATTGATAATCATGATGTGGGTTCCGCCCTTTACCGTAATACAGCCTTTTATATATTTATATGGAAAAATCTCATCCCTGTCTCCGTGAATGTGAATAATGCCTTCAATAGGTTTTTCACAATCCCACAAGACCATATTTTTTATGGCCCAATCCAAATATTTGGTATTTCTAACAGATAAATATTTTTTATAAAGCTGAGCCCTTTTGGTAATATAATCCCCAACAGCTATCTTTTCAAGGTGGCCAACGTAATCCATTAAACTCGTGGGAATAAGCTTAAAAAAACCTGTTTTCCCTGCGTACCTCATCCTTCGTGGAAGTTCATTCCTGCATTTCACACTTGAAATGATAATAAGCCGCTTTAAATCCAAATATTTGCTCATCTCCTGAACAATAATACCGCCAAAAGAAACACCAATTAGAACTATATGATCATGCTTAATGTATTTATTCATCCTTTGTGCATAATGAGCCAGAGATTCTTCGGTAGAAGGAATTATCCATTCCAGAAAATGAATTTGAAACTCGTCCTCCGGCAGCTTAATAAATTCAAAAATAGATGGGTTTGCCGCCAATCCTGGCATAAAATATACGTGGGTAATTTGCTTGTTATTCAACATTTACACAGGGGTATTACACTGAAAGATCAAATTTCAAATTAAAAACCTCGGGGCTAGCCCACAAGGTATGTCCCAATAATTATAGGGAGGGATATCCTTTTTTAAATTCGGGGCACGCCCGCCGAACCAATTCGGGGCAGGCTTCGGGGAACCTACCCATCCGCCTGGCAGGTAAAAACTCAATAAGGTATTAAAAATGCAACTTCAAAATTACAGTTATTTTTCCCTCTTATACCATAAAGGGCGTTAAAAGATAATCCTAAAAAGCATCAATTTTAAGAAGTGAATTGGAAAAAAA
>JAWOHC010000176.1:0-5042 GCA_046496275.1 Gillisia sp. | reverse complement strand
GAAGAGGCCCATATCCCGGATTTTATTTCAGAAGTAAGCGAAGCCTTTGAAAAGGAATTTAAGTGCATTCCTGAAACCATCACGGTGGCTCCCGGGGGAGGAACGATTTTCTCAAGACATTAGAAAAAACTTTAGAATCAAGAGACAAGTCAAGAAAATAGAGAAAAGAGAATAGAAAATAGAAAATAGACAAAAAAAAATTCGTGCATTCGTGGCTAAAAAATAGTGAAGATTGATTTCAGCGAGATCTGCGGGAGATAAAAACAAGTGGCATTGAAAATTAATGTTTAAAACGGTCAACACTAATCAGTCATGTTCAGAGAATAGAAAATAGAAAAAATATTCGTGCATTCGTGGTTAAAAAAACAAGATAAATATCCGGAAAATGATCAACCTAAATGAAACTCCTCACAGAAGATATAATATTTTAACCGGCGAATGGATCCTTGTTTCCCCGCATCGTACCAAAAGGCCATGGCAGGGAAAAACCGAAAAATCTGCTACAGAAATTCAGCCGGAATTTGATGCCTCTTGTTATCTATGTCCTGGAACTACGAGAAACAGCGGAGAGAAAAATCCCGATTATAAAGAGCCTTATTCCTTTATCAATGATTATCCTTCTTTATTTCCAGATACCCCTGAGGATAGCTATAAAAACGGACTTTTGAAAGCTGAAACCGAATCAGGTATCTGCAAGGTGGTGTGTTTTTCTCCAAATCATTCCCTTACGCTTCCGGTAATGGAGGTGGAAGAAATAAGGAAAATTGTTCAACTATGGAAACAGGAATATGAGGAGCTTGGGGGAACTCCAAACATCAATTATGTGCAAATATTTGAAAATAAGGGCGATATGATGGGGTGCAGCAATTCGCATCCACACGGGCAAATCTGGTCACAAAGATCTATTCCTACAGAGATTCAGAAAAAATCAAAGCATTTCAGGGACTACTGGGAGCAACATAAACGAAGTTTACTGCAAGATTACCTGGAGCAGGAAATGGAACTGGACGAACGCATTCTGGAAAAGAACGATCATTTTGTGGCACTTATCCCCTATTGGGCGGTTTGGCCCTATGAAGCGATGATTATACCAAGAAAACACTATGCCCACATTGGCCTTTTGAATAAAGAAGAAGAACTTGCTTTCGCTGAAATAATAAAAAAACTCACCATCAAGTACGATAACCTTTTTGAAACCTCCTTTCCATATTCCTCCGGGATACATCAACAACCTACCGATGGAGCTGAATATCCGGAATGGCATTTTCATATGAGTTTTTATCCACCCTTGCTCCGCTCTGCAACCATCAAAAAGTTCATGGTAGGCTATGAAATGTTTGCCGGGCCGCAGCGTGATATTACTGCAGAGCAGGCCGCAGCAACACTAAGAGACCTATCAGGGGTACATTACAGCAAAACCTAACCTAAATCAAAAACCCCGGGGCAAGTCCGCGAGGTATAAAGACCTGGATTCTACACTTTCTATATCCAAAAATTTACCGGTAACAACGCTTACTTCCAGAAAATGGCATATAAAGCTACCAGAATGATCATTACTGCAAAGGCTCCTATATTAAATGTCGGAGAGGTTTTAAACAACCCTGGAGTAAGCGGAATTCCTTTTGGATCGTCCTTACCTTTATTCTCCAGATAACTCACCAAAGCGATTATAATCATGGTGATTACTGCCGTGTAACCCATTTGGTCTAAAAAGGGTACATCTACAAAAAGTGGACTTGACGACCAGCCTTTTGGGGCCACTTTAAAGTACATGGCAATTGGAATAGAAACCAACGCGCCCACAATTGCTCCCCTGTTGGTTGCTTTCTTCCAAAATAAACCAAGGATAAAAACCGCCAGAATACCAGGACTAACCACCCCCGTATATTCCTGAATAAATTGAAATGCCTGGTCTATGCCTCCCAAAAGCGGAGCGATTACACAGGCAATGGCAAGAGCAACCAATGCAGAGATCCTTCCCATATTAACCGTACTCTTATCACTGGCATTTTTATTAATGTACTGCTTGTAAATATCCATGGTGAATATGGTAGAGGTAGAATTTAGCATAGATGCCAGGGACGAAACTATTGCGGCGGTTAAAGCTGCAAAAGCCACTCCCTTTAATCCGGTTGGCAAAAATTGCAGCAACCAGGGATAAGCCCTGTCTGATTGCCCAAGAGTTGGAAGGTTCTTAAGTCCTGCGTCACCTAATTTTGCGAGGATTTCAGGATCGTTTACCATCACATAGGCAGCAATTCCGGGAATAACAACAATTAATGGAATTATAAGCTTTAAGCCCGCTGCCAGTAAGATCCCTTTTTGGGCCTCCTTAAGCGATTTTGCTGCCAGGGTTCTTTGAATAATATACTGGTTGAAACCCCAGTAATATAAATTGGCAACCCACATTCCGCCAAGAAGCACTCCTATGCCGGGCAGATTATCATATTCGGGGTGAAATTCATCAAAGATCATCACAAATCGATCTGGTGCAGCCTCGTAAATGGTTTGTAAACCGGCAATAAAACCTTCCCCGCCGGAAACCATATCCAGTGCGAGGTAGGCGGTAAAAAATCCACCCAATACCAGGAATACCACCTGAATCACATCGGTCCAGGCAACAGCTTTTAGTCCCCCGTAAAGGCTATAGGCCACAGAAAACAGAGCCAGGCCTATGATTCCGTAGATCATAGGAACTCCCATAATAGTTTCTAATGCCAGAGAACCTAAGTATAACACCGAGGTTAAATTCACAAAGACGTAAAGTCCAATCCAGAATATAGCCAGGATCGTTTTTAAATTGGTGGAATAGCGTTTTTCCACAAATTCGGGGATAGTATATAATCCTTTTTCTATAAAAATTGGGAGGAAATATTTCCCTACAATAATAAGGGTAAGTGCAGCCATCCATTCATAAGAAGCGATTGCCAACCCCAGAGCAAATCCTGAACCGGACATCCCAATAAATTGTTCTGCAGAAATATTGGCTGCAATTAAAGAAGTTCCAATGGCCCACCAGGGAAGGGATTTACTGGCCAGGAAATAATCTTCGGCATTTTTTTGGTGCCCTTTTTTCTCCCGGGACACCCATAATCCTACACCCAGTATTAAAACTGCATAAGTTATAAAAACAAAGTAATCCCAAAACTCAAAAGTTGTACTCATTGATTATGAAGTATTTTAAGGTATTCTTTCCCTCTTCAGGGTACTCATCCCTGCAGGAGTGAATTTAAAAATTTTTTAAATATAAAATAATTTTAAATGAATGTATTATTTACATTTATAAATTCTGCTTTCCTATTCCGAATTTAAATACCGAACGGTTTAAATATTTTTCCCCCGGTTCCAGAATGGAATTTGGAAAATTAGCGTGATTTGGAGCATCCGGAAAATTCTGCGTTTCCATACATATCGATGGAAAGTCATCAGAGATCTCAGTTTGATACTGCCAGCTTCGCGGTAATCCCTCCGGAATATAGACCACCACCGAAGGCTGATTGGTTTCCACCTGCATTTCAATTCCTGTTTCCGGAGCATACAGCGAGGCCGCGATATTGGCATTTTCATTCAGTACAAAAGTATCATCCAAAGTGATTTGATTAATTTCCTTTTCTTCTGAAAAATCTTTGGAATGTCCCTTTAATGCTATGAAATCTCCTGAAGGTCTTAATGCTTCATCTGTGTCAAGTATTCTTTCTGAATTGATGAACAGCCTATGATCGCTCACATTTCCTTTTCCATTTAAATTGAAATAGGTGTGATTGGTGAGGTTTAAAGGAGTGCTTTCAGTAGTGGAAGCCGCGTATTCAATAATAAGTTCGTTTTTTGATGTCAAGGTATATTTCACCTTAATTTCCAGTCTTCCGGGATAACCTTCTTCCCCCTCTTCAGAAACACAACTTAAAATCAGCGAGAAATCTGTTCCTGAAATTTCTCCTTCAAGTTTCCAAATTTTAGTATGCAATCCGCGGAGACCTCCATGAAGATGCGAGCCGTTTTTCTGATACAATTCGTACGTTTTCCCATGTAGCCGAAAACTTCCGTTGGAAATCCTGCCGGCATATCTTCCTACAGATGCTCCAAAACACTTGTTTTCTTCTGCATATTTTTCAGAGATATAATCTTCAGCATTTCTTGGCCCCACCACTACATTAACAGGTTTACCGTCTTTATCTTTTAGGATCAAACTGAAAATTGAACCTCCCAGATTCAGGATCTGAAGTTGTGTTCCCTTGGTATTGGTGAGGGTATAGATCCTTAAATCTTGGGGGGAAGGATTTGAACTTTGATTCATAAACCGGAGTATATTAAGTGGGACTATTTTCTGCAAATTATACGAATTAAACGAATTTAAAACGAATTACACGAACTTTGAATTTTGAATTTTGAATTTAAATCCCGTACTTTTGTAGCTATGGCATTATCAAACAACGACATTTTCAAAAAACTGAGGGTTGCGCTTAAATTGCGTGATGACGATATAGTAGAAATTTGTGCCCTGGTAGATTTCAAGGTAACAAAAAGCGAACTGGGAGCGATCTTTCGGGCAGAGGATCATCCAAAATATGTGGAATGCGGGGATCAGTTCCTGCGGAATTTCCTAAACGGACTTGTGATCCATAAACGCGGAGTATTGCCCAGGAAAGAGCCTGAGAGCAAGAATCAGGAAACAAGAGACAAGAATCAGGAAACAAAAGTAAAGAGTAAAGAATAAAGAGAAAAGAGTAAAGACTTTTGAAAAAGAATCAAGAGGCAAGAGCCAAGACTAAAAAAAAATTATATAAAAAAATCCCGGCAAAGCCGGGATTTTTCATATCTAAATGTTTATAATTTAATTAAAATCAAGTCTTGGTTCTTGGTTCTTGCAGTTACGCCGAAGGCGGAACGATCTTGACTCTTTACCAGAAATTCCCGATTCTATAAATTCTTCTTATTTAAGAGCTTCCTGAACTTTATCTGCAGCTTCCTGAAATTCGGTAGCGCTGAAAAAGTTGAATCCGCTGTTGTCGATAATTTCTTTGGCGATATCGGCATTGGTTCCC
>JAWOHC010000329.1:0-8664 GCA_046496275.1 Gillisia sp. | reverse complement strand
CCAAGAAGGACCAGGAAGCCATCGAACAGGTTCTGGCGCTCGGGTACGAATACCCGGATTGAAGCGGTACGGCAATTGAAATGGGAATTGGGTGACGAAAATGCCCTTGTAATTCATCTTACCCTTGTGCCCTATCTTGCAGCAGCAAAAGAACTCAAGACAAAACCTACCCAGCACAGTGTTAAAACACTCATGGAAAGCGGGATTAAAGCCGATATCCTGGTGTGCAGAACTGAACATGAACTTTCAGACGACATACGGCGTAAACTCGCAATCTTCTGCAATGTAAAGCAGGAAGCTGTGATTCAATCTATTGATGCTTCCACGATCTACGATGTACCAAATATGATGCTGGAAGAAGGATTAGATACAGTAGTATTAAAAAAATTAGGGCTTCCCAATGATACGGTTCCAAATCTTGACCGATGGAATAAATTTTTACACAGGCATAAGAATCCAAAGTATGAAGTAACCATTGGATTGATAGGGAAATACGTCGAATTACAGGATTCCTACAAATCTATTTTGGAATCTTTTATTCATGCAGGTGCAGAAAATGAGGTAAAAGTAAATATAGAAAGTATTCACTCTGAATTTATCAGTGAGAATACCATAAAAAATAAAATCTCGCATTTGGACGGTATCCTGGTTGCACCGGGATTTGGAGAACGCGGAATAGAAGGAAAAATCGATGCTGTTAAATATGCCCGCGAGCATAATATTCCTTTTTTCGGAATTTGCCTTGGGATGCAGATGGCGGTAATTGAATTTGCGAGAAATGTTTTACACCTTAGCAAAGCGAATTCTACAGAAATGGATCCGGTTACTATACATCCGGTTATAGATCTTATGGAAGAACAAAAAAGCATTACCCATATGGGAGGGACAATGAGGTTGGGTTCATGGAAATGCGAACTAACCGAAGGTTCCATGGCGCAAAAAATATACGGCAGTACCTTAATTCATGAACGCCACCGGCACCGTTATGAATTTAATAACAAATATAAAAAGGAAATAGAACAGGCAGGATTAAAATGTACCGGGATAAATCCGGAAACTGGCCTGGTGGAGATCGTAGAACTGGAGAACCATCCCTGGTTTATTGGTGTGCAATATCATCCTGAATACAAAAGTACAGTTGCAAATCCTCACCCATTATTTATCTCCTTTATCAAAGCTGCAGAAACTTATTCTAAGCAAAAAAACAATGTTAAATTGGCACAATAAGAATAATGGCCATTTAATTGAAAATCAATATTTGTAGGCGAAGGAATTCGTATTAGTTTATTTTATTATAAAAAATGGAAGAAAAAAAATTTGACGCACAATCCCTCATAGGATTTTTACTGATAGGAGCGATTTTAATTTGGATGTTGTACAACAATTCCCTGGAAAACGAACAGGATCCAAACCAGCCGCAAACTACAGAGCAGGTTGAGCGCACTGAAACGACTCCTGCTGCCCAGATTGAACAAACCCCGGGCAGCTTGCAGGACTCTACCGCATTGGCTCAGGCCCAAAAACAACTGGGTTCATTTGGATATTCTGCAACTTTACCTTCAGCTACAAACAAAACCACTACTGTTTCAAACGATTTGCTTGAGTTGAATATCGACAATAAAGGTGGATATATTTCTCAAGCAAGGTTAACTCAGTTTAAAACCTATGATTCCATTCCGGTTTATCTTATAAAAGATGGCAACGCTTCTTTCAATCTTACCTTTACGACTTCAGATGGAAGAATTCTTAATACCAAGGACCTGTTTTTTGAACCTACTGTAACCAGAAGCGGTGAAAACCAGGTGGTTTCTATGAAATTAAAAGTTTCAGAAACTGAATATTTAGAATACCGTTACGTTCTGAAGCCAGGTGAATATATGCTTGATTTTAGCATACGTTCGCAGGGATTAAGCAGTGTTATCAACCCTTCCAATGAAATAAAACTGGATTGGCAATTAAAAGGATATCGTCATGCGAAAAGCCTTTCCTATGAAAACCAATATACCGAACTTGTCTTTGAATATGACGGTGGAAAAGATGATTATCTGGGTCAAGGCGACTTTAAGGAAGATGACGCAACAAATGTTACTTACGTTGCATACAAACAGCATTTCTTCAGCTCCATTTTATTAACCGACACCCCATTTTCAAAAGGGAAATTTACCTCCAGAAATTTGGTGCAGGATGAAGATGTAGATACGCTTTATACAAAAGAGTTCACTACATCTTTACCTTTGGAACTAAAAGGTGGGGAATTGAACTATACTATGAATTGGTATTATGGCCCAACAGATTTTAAGATCTTAAGTAAGTATGATCGTAATCTGGACGAAATAGTGCCACTTGGTTGGGGGATTTTTGGATGGATAAACAAATTTGTATTCATCCCGTTTTTTGCTTTTTTAACAACCTTTATTCCTAATTATGGTTTGGCCATAATTGTCTTGACTATTGTTGTTAGAATTGTACTTTCTCCTGTTACCTATAAATCCTATTTGGCACAGGCAAAAATGAAGGTGCTTCGGCCGGAAATAAACGAGCTGAACGAGAAGTACAAGGACAATCCGATGAAGAAGCAGCAGGAAACCATGAAACTGCAAAGTAAAGCCGGTGCCAGTCCATTAAGCGGATGTTTACCCGCACTAATGCAAATTCCGGTGTTCTATGCTTTATTTCAGTTTTTCCCAAGTGCTTTTCAGTTACGTCACAAAGGATTCTTATGGGCAGATGATCTCTCGAGTTATGACACTATAGCGGAACTCCCATTTAACATTCCGTTTTATGGAGATCACGTGAGTTTATTCCCAATACTGGCCTCTATAGCCATCTTCATTTATATGATGATGACCACGGGCCAAACGATGGCGCAAAATCAACAGCCCGGGATGCCTAACATGAAATTCATCATGTATCTTTCTCCTATCTTTATGTTATTCTTCTTTAATAATTATGCCAGTGGATTATCACTTTATTATTTCACTTCCAACCTTATTACAATTGGAATAATGTTGGTGATTAAATATGCGATCATCGATGAGGAAAAAATTCATGCAAAAATTCAGGAGAATAAGAAGAAGCCTAAAAAGCAAGGGAAATTCGCCAAGAAAATGCAGGATATGATGGAACAGGCAGAAGAACAACAGAAGAAAAATAAAAAGTAAGATTTATTATTATAAATAGAAAGAGCCTGGAAATTTCCAGGCTCTTTCTATTTTACATATTCTTTAACTTAATCTTCGAGATTTGGAAAAAGGACGGTATCTATAACATGGATTACTCCGTTAGTTGCCTGAACATCGGTAGCTACTACATTTGAAATTCTGTCATTTTCGTCGGTAATAGTTACACCGCCAGTAGTATTGATCACAAAATCACCTCCCTCAAAGCTTGTAACTACCATACCATCTGTAATATCTTCACTTCTAACATTTGCACCGGTAACTACGTGATAGCTTAAGGCTGAAGCTAAGGCATCTCCGGGAACATCCCCTAAGGACATAAAACCAAACTCATCAAGGAAATCCACAAATGCATCATTGGTAGGTGCGAAAACGGTAAAAGGAGCAGGTGCGTCCTGAGTTTGAAGAATTGACACAAAATTAAAGGAATCATCTCTTGTTAATGCCGCAACCAGTATTTCAAAAGTAGGGTCGGCCAGCGCAAAAGTGGTAATATCCGGTAATCCAATTACTGAATTCACTGCGTGAATCACGCCATTGTCAGCTACAATATCTGCCTGGGTTACTGTGCTTATTCCATTAACCACAACATTGTCGCCTACTTCGATGTACATACTCAAATTATTTTCACCCGGTGAAGAGGTAGAAGCAGTTTCTACATAGCCAGTACTTAAATTTGAAGCACGATTTTCCCCTACCAATACGTGGTTTAACAAAACCTGCGTTAATACATCCACTGGTACTGCGCTTAAATTTGGGAAATTATTATCGGAAAGAAATTCACTAAAGGCCGCATTGTTTGGTGCAAATACAGTGAATTTTGTATCTCCGTCAAGGGTAGCTTTTAATCCGGCTACTTCAAGTGCTGCATTTAACGAAGAATAATTTGCGCTGCTCTCTACGATATCCACGATAGAATTAGATTCGGGCTCTGGAATAACTACTGCATCATCATCGTTGTTACAGGCGATAGCACTTAAGGATAAAAAGGTTCCTAATGCAATTCTTTTAAGGTTTGATTTTAATAGCATTTTTATTAATTTTAAAGTTGAACCTAAAAATAATAATTATCCCTTCTTATTTTGTTTAACTTTTGTTAAATTAAAATAAACAAAAGTTAATTTTACATTAGAAACTATTCGGTAGGATATAAAATCCGTTGAATTTACGTTCCTATACCTATATTTAACAACCATTTAAAAACTTACCTATGAAGAAATTATTTTTATTATTTATGAGCCTCACAGTTTTAACCGGATGTAGCAACGACGATGATAACAGCGAAAAAGATCGAATTCTGGGAAGCTGGTTAATTGTGGAGATAAATAATGTACCTGGTTCAGAGTTTGAATTGAGTGAATGCAATAAAAATTCAACGATGACTTTCAATGAGAACGGCACAACTACCTCTGTATTTCATGCACAGATTGAGGGGAATTGCACGGCGGGAACACCAACCAATAGCACCTGGAATAATCAAAATGGTATTTATACCATAACCATTCCTATTGCGGAGCTGGAAGGGTTTAACACCTTAACAGGAACGATTGCCTTCACTTCAAACACATTTGTCTTTACCCCGGTAATTTCACCAACCACTACAATAGTATTTGAAAGGGATTAAATTTGATTTAAAAATATAAGTTTTAAAGGGTGGTTTTTACCACCCTTTTTATTTTCGTAATTTTGCCAACTCTTTGCCGACCATCTATGCGCTAATCGGCGTTGGTTGAAAAGACAATGTGGAAGAAAATATTATTATGAAAAAGGTAGTCGTAGGTTTATCCGGAGGAGTAGATTCGAGTGTAACCGCTTATTTATTACAACAACAGGGATTTGAGGTTATAGGACTCTTTATGAAGAACTGGCATGACGATTCTGTCACGATCTCTGATGAATGTCCCTGGCTGGATGACAGCAATGATGCTATGATGGTTGCTGAAAAACTGGGAATCCCATTCCAAACCGTAGATCTAAGCGAACAATATAAGGAACGTATCGTTGATTATATGTTCCGGGAATATGAATTGGGGCGCACGCCAAACCCGGATGTACTTTGTAACCGGGAGATCAAGTTCGATGTTTTTATGAAAATTGCATTGTCTCTTGGAGCCGATTATGTCGCTACAGGGCATTACTGTAGAAAAGGAGAGATTACCAAGGATGGAGAAACCATTTATCAATTACTTGCGGGGAAAGATGACAATAAAGATCAATCTTATTTTTTGTGTCAGCTTACGCAGGAACAGCTTGCAAAAACCCTTTTTCCCATTGGAGAATTACAAAAACCTGATGTAAGGAGAATTGCTGCCGAGCAAAATTTGATTACTGCAAATAAAAAAGATTCTCAGGGACTTTGTTTTATTGGAAAAGTAAGGCTTCCTGAATTTCTTCAGCAAAAACTAAAACCAAAGGAAGGCCAAATTGTAGAGATCGATTCCGATAAAGAAATTTATTCAGAAACAACTCCTGAATTTAACTCTAAAGCTGAAGAATTAAAACACCTGTCCCAAAGATATACCTATGCTTTAACAGATGGGAAAGTGGTGGGAAAACATCAGGGCGCACATTATTTCACAAGGGGGCAACGTAAAGGTCTCGCCGTTGGCGGAACTCCTGAACCTCTATTTGTGATAGGTACAGATGTTGATTCCAATATTATTTATACCGGACAGGGAAATCAACATCCAGGCCTTTATAATAAGGCTTTATTTGTAAATCGGGATGAAGTACATTGGGTTCGTCCGGACCTGGCGATTCAACCGGGTGAAGAAATGGCCGTAGAGGCACGAATCCGTTACCGTCAAACTTTGCAGGAAGCTGTGCTCCATCAAACCGAAAACGGGCTTTATGTGGTGTTTAAAGAGACACAGTCGGCCATCACTGAAGGTCAGTTCGTAGCCTGGTATCTTGAGGACGAATTAATAGGATCAGGGGTAATCTCCTAAAATCAAAAACCTGGGCACAAGCCCACAAGGTATATCCCGATAATTACCGGAAGAAAAATAATTTTAAAAAACTGCGAAGCAGGCCTCGGGGAATTAAACCCTCAATGAGGGATTAAAAATTGAAATCTTATGCCCAATAGAATTACTCAGCTTTTCAATATTAAATATCCGATCATACAGGCAGGAATGATCTGGGCCAGTGGATGGCGCCTGGCAAGCGCAGTTAGCAATGAAGGCGGATTGGGAATTATTGGTGCGGGTTCTATGTATCCGGAAATCCTTCGGGAACATATCCAAAAGTGTAAAAAGGCCACAAAAAAACCTTTTGCCGTAAATGTTCCAATGCTGTATCCGGATGTAGATAAAATAATTGAAATTATTATTGAAGAAGGGGTTGAGATCGTATTTACTTCCGCAGGAAATCCGAAGATTTGGACCAAGCATTTACAATCCCACGGCATAAAAGTAGTTCATGTAGTAAGCAGTGTAAAATTCGCGCTTAAATCTCAGGAGGCCGGCGTAGATGCTGTTGTTGCCGAAGGTTTTGAAGCAGGAGGCCATAATGGAAGGGATGAAACCACCACTTTTACGCTAATTCCTATGGTAAAGGAACAGCTTGAAATCCCGCTAATTGCTGCCGGAGGAATTGCCACAGGCCGTGGAATGCTGGCTGCGATGGTCCTTGGAGCTGATGCCGTTCAGGTAGGCTCGCGTTTTGTTGCCAGTGATGAGGCTTCTTCCCATATCAATTTTAAGCAAAAAGTGGTGGAAGCCGGTGAAGGTGATACGCAATTGACTTTGAAAGAACTTGCGCCAGTCCGACTTTTGAAAAACAAGTTTTTTGAGGATATTCAGGATCTATATCTTACCGGACCAACCAAAGAGGAATTGATTAAATTATTGGGAAGGGCACGTGCCAAAAAAGGCATGTTTGAGGGCGATTTGGAAGAAGGAGAGTTGGAAATTGGCCAAATAGCAGGTTTGATCCATGAAATAATACCCGCGGCGGAAATTGTTAGGGAAATGATGACAGAATTTGAGAAAGCAAAAACAGAAGTTTTAACCTATTAATCCCTGTAATTCTTAAGTTTAAAAAGTTCTTCCTTCACCAGTTTTTGCCATTTTACTTCAGCTTCCCTATTCAAACTATGATTTGTTTGCCGGTCATATTCCTTTTGCATAAGAGACCTTTCATTTTCAATAGTATTATATAAATCATTCAGAATCTTCCGGACATTTCGATTTAAATCAATTTCAGATAATCCTTTCCGAAGTTTTCGCACATGCAACTCAGTAATATCAAAATGAGTTTGTTCATGTTGTAAAAGATGATTGTTTTTTGATCCTTGTTCAACCCAGGATAATTTTGGAAAGAAAAAGCTTTTTACCTCGTAGGTTAGGCTTTCATTTCCTTTTTCACTTCTTATTCCCCAGGAATAAGTGATCCCGGTATTTGTATTTGCTTTGAATTTAGAATTTTCGGGAGATTTTGCTTTAAAATCGTTCCAGGTTAAATCAACCCCTTCCTCCCACTGTATTTTCTCCTCGAGTTCCTGGGAATTTATATTTCCGGAGAAACCAAAAAATAAAATCAAAAGAAGGTTTTTAATCGGGCTCAATAGCTAAAAGATATATCTTTAATGATATCCGGATGAATGCTGTAGATTACCGGGCAGGTCTTTGCCGATTTCTCAAGGATTATTTTTTCCTTATCATTAAGAATTCCCTTTACAGTAAATGCGACCTTAATCCCTGAAATCCTTCGGGGATTAACTTCCATAAATTTTGTGACTTCAGCAAAGGTACCGGAAATATCCAGCGCCAAATCCCTCGCCTTAATCCCCATGATGGTGAGCATGCACGATGCAAGTGCTGTAGCGACAGTATCTGTTGGCGAAAATGCTTCTCCTTTCCCCTGATTGTCTAAAGGTGCATCTGTAATAAAGATACTTTTGCTTTGAAGGTGCTCACATTCTGTCCTTAAATCTCCTTTATATACTACTTTTGAAGTCATTCAGTATTAATTAATCAGCCACACTTAAAGTGAGATCTTCATTATATTGCATGATGTAAACAGCATCATTATAAAAACCTCCGTTAGGATTAGGGCGGTATAAAAATTTGTTTTCTACATACTCCGTAAGAACATTTGCTTCTACAGATTTTTCAAGAGAGCCCATTGCCGCAAGTCGCAATAAAATATCCAGGGTAAGATCATATCCGCGAACCGTATATTTATTTGGTATCACATCATACTTAGCCTTGTATGCTTCTATAAAATCATCTTTAACCGTTTCATCAAACTCCTTGTATTCTGAGGGAAAATGAAATTTTAATCTTCCGAGGTGATCGTTTGATACCACGTCATTTTCAAAGGAGTTATTTTTATTGGTTGTAAACAAAGTGATGTTGTTATTTCTGGCCAGTCTGTTTAGAGCTGAAGTTGCGCTGCTTAGCAAGCCCATACTTTCAGATTCAAGAATCACCCAGTTCTCACGTCCTTTTACAAGAGCCGCAGCTAAAGTTGATTCGGCTAC
>JAWOHC010000279.1:0-7173 GCA_046496275.1 Gillisia sp. | reverse complement strand
ATGGATGATTTTGAAAAACATTCCAAAGAACAAATCCAGATCATCAAGGAAATTTCTGAGCATATCGAGCATATTAATGCAGATATTACCAAAATGATCGATGCCCGTAAAAAAGCAAACCTTATTGAAGATGCTGAAAAACGTGCTTTTGCATATTGTGATGATGTAAAATCTTATTTTGAGGAGATACGGTACCACTGTGATAAACTTGAATTGTTGGTAGACGACGAGCTTTGGCCTTTGACCAAATACAGGGAATTGTTGTTTACAAAATAAGATTCACTGATTATCTTTTAATACAGACCTCACAGGTTTTTAAAACCTGTGAGGTCTTTTTTATTGCGCGAAATTAAGTTCCCTCTTTTTACTTTTACACCCTTGATGAAAAATCAAAACCATGTATCTTTGAGATCTCATAAAAGAAACCATTCCATGAGTCAGGAAATAAGTAAACGATATGCCGGAAGAGGGGTATCTGCAGGAAAAGAAGATGTACACAACGCGATAAAAAATGTTGATAAAGGGCTTTTCCCCAAGGCTTTTTGCAAAATTGTTCCCGATCATCTCACTGGAGATGAGGAGTATTGCCTGATCATGCATGCCGATGGTGCCGGTACAAAATCATCGCTGGCTTACATGTACTGGAAGGAAACCGGAGATGTTTCGGTTTGGAAAGGCATCGCTCAGGATGCGCTTATTATGAATATAGACGACCTGCTTTGCGTAGGTGCTACAGATAATATCCTTCTTTCCTCTACCATAGGCCGAAATAAGAATCTGATTACCGGAGAGGTAATTTCAGAAATTATCAACGGCACAGAGGAACTTTTAAAAGATCTCAAACAACATGGCGTGGAAATTCATTCCACCGGAGGAGAAACTGCAGATGTTGGCGATCTTGTAAGAACCATCATTGTGGATTCTACAGTTACCGCCAGGATGAAAAAAAGTGACGTAATCGATAATTCCAATATAAAACCCGGTAATGTGATTGTAGGATTGGCTTCTTTTGGAAAAGCTACCTATGAAAAGGAATATAATGGCGGAATGGGAAGTAATGGTTTGACTTCAGCCCGGCACGATGTATTTTCTAAAGTTTTAGCCGAAAAATATCCGGAAAGTTTTGATAGCAGTATTCCCGCAGATTTGATTTATTCCGGAAGCAAAACCCTCACCGATAAAGTTGAAAATTCCCCTCTGGATGCAGGTAAACTTGTGCTTTCGCCTACCAGGACCTATGCTCCAATTATCAAAAAGATCCTGAAGAGATTCAGCAATAAAGAGATTTGCGGAATGGTGCATTGCAGTGGGGGAGCACAAACAAAGATCCTTCATTTTATAGATAATCTCCATATTATTAAAGACGATCTTTTTGAGGTGCCACCGCTCTTTAAATTAATACAGGAAGAAAGCAAAACCGACTGGAAAGAAATGTACCAGGTATTCAATATGGGACACCGCATGGAACTGTATGTGGATGAAAATATCGCCGATGAAATTATAAATATTTCAAAATCCTTTGAAGTAGATGCCAAAATAATAGGGCGTGTGGAAGCTTCAGAAACTAAAAAGCTTACCATTAAAAGTGAGTTTGGAGAATTTGAGTATTCATAGTCAGGATTTTAGATTTTAGATTTGAGTAGTGAGAAAAAAGAAAAGAGAGAATAGAGAATAGAGAAAAGAGAGAATAGAGAAAAGAGAAAAGAGAAAAAAGAATGATCTGTCTTACCTCTCGTAACTCACATCTCACATCTGATATCTCAATACTCAATACTTTTTTACCAAATTCCGGTAATTCTAAATCCAAGGAATTATTGTAAATTTGTTCCGAAAAATTTTGTGAAAATTTATGATTGAGAAGCTGAATATAGTGAAGCAACGCTTTGATGAGGTGAATGATCTTATCATTCAACCGGATGTGATTTCCGATCAGAAGCGGTATATAGAACTTAATAAAGAATACAAGGACCTTAAAGCGCTTATGGATGTGCGCGATAGGTATATAGAACTTACAGATAATATTGAAGAAGCCCAGGAAATGATCTCCGATGGAAGTGATCCTGAAATGACTGAAATGGCAAAACATCAGTTGGAGGATTCTAAAAATGAACTTGCCGGGCTGGAGGATAAAATAAGGATCATGTTGGTCCCCAAGGATCCGGAAGATGCAAAGAATGTTGTGATGGAGATTCGTGCCGGTACAGGTGGGGATGAAGCAAGTATTTTTGCGGGCGATCTTTATAAAATGTATACCAAATATGTGGAGAGCAAAGGTTGGAAAGCAACTATTGTAGATTATAATGAAGGTACCAGTGGCGGTTTCAAGGAGATGATTTTTGAGGTTACCGGAGAAGATGTATACGGGACTCTTAAATTTGAAGCTGGTGTTCACCGGGTACAACGGGTGCCGCAAACAGAAACCCAGGGAAGAGTGCATACCTCTGCCGCAACGGTAATGGTGCTTCCTGAAGCGGAGGAATTTGATGTTGAGATCAACCCTAAAGATGTGAGGGTGGATTTTTTCTGTTCTTCAGGTCCTGGAGGACAATCGGTAAACACGACCTATTCAGCGGTGCGCTTAACACACATACCTACAGGATTGGTCGCTCAATGTCAGGATCAAAAATCCCAGCATAAAAACAAGGAAAAAGCATTCAGGGTTTTGAGATCCAGGTTGTATGAGCAGGAACTTGCCAAGCAAATGGAACTGGATTCTGCAAAGCGAAATTCTATGGTTTCCAGTGGAGATCGAAGCGCAAAGATACGCACCTATAATTATTCCCAGGGTAGGGTAACAGATCACCGTATTAACCTTACGCTCTATGATTTGTCAAACATTATCAATGGGGATATTCAAAGAATTATAGATGAGTTGGCATTGGTTGAAAACACGCGGAAACTCAGAGAAAACAGCGATGTGTTTTAAAGTTGTGTTTCAGTTTAATCCTTATTCTTACAAAAAATCCCTAAAACATGACCACACAAGCGCTCCTTGAACAAATACACAAGAAAAAATCCTTTTTATGTATTGGCCTGGATACCGATCTTGATAAAATTCCAACCTACCTTCTTTCTGAGGAGGATCCTATGTTTGCCTTTAATAAGGATATTATAGATGCTACACATCAATTTGCGGTGGCATACAAGATCAATACGGCATTTTATGAGGCACAGGGTAAAAAAGGATGGAAAGCGCTTAACAAAACCATTGAATATCTAAATGCTGAATATCCCGAACTTTTCACTATTGCCGATGCTAAAAGAGGCGATATTGGGAATACCTCTGCGATGTATGCAAAGGCTTTTCTTCAGGAAATGGCTTTTGATTCTGTAACGGTTGCACCTTATATGGGAAAGGATTCTGTGGAGCCTTTTCTTGCAATTCGGGATAAACATACCATATTGCTTGCGCTCACCTCCAATGAAGGAGCTTTTGATTTCCAGACCTTGAAGACAGATGGGGTAGAAATATATAAAAAGGTGATCGAAACTTCTAAAAGCTGGGAAAATTCAGAAAGATTGATGTACGTGGTGGGAGCTACTAAAGCAGAACATCTTGCAGAGATCAGGAAGTTGATTCCGGATAGTTTCTTATTGGTTCCCGGAGTGGGAGCCCAGGGAGGATCTCTTGAGGATGTTTGTAAATACGGAATGAACAAAAGTGTAGGGCTTCTGGTAAATTCTTCCCGCGGAATTATATATGCTTCTGAAACTTCAAATTTTGCTGAAATTGCCGCCGCCAAGGCTGAGGTGATGCAAAGGGAAATGGCAGCGCAGCTATCGAAATTACACTTGTAATTTTCAAGGGTTTTAGTGGACTTATTCTCTTAGTGAACTCCTTAAGAGTTTAATTTTTATTTCTTTTCACCATAATTTATAAAATATACCAGCATTCATTTTCTGTTGGATGCTGTAAAGTTCATCAGAAATTTAATTTCACAAAAAAAATAATTGTTTCAAAAATAGTATGAAATGAGCATAACGGAAACTTGATACAACCAGCGATCAAGGTATGCGAATTACATATGACCAATGAAAAACAATAAAAAAATATATGAAAGACCAGTTAAACAGGGAGATCCTTTTAGAAAAGGTACCTCAAAAAATAGTTTCTTTAGTGCCCAGTCAAACAGAATTGCTCTCTTACCTTGGTCTTGAGGACAAAATTGTAGGTGTTACAAAATTTTGTGTGTATCCTACCCGTCTTCGGAAAGAGAAGAAAGTGGTTGGGGGAACAAAAACGGTTCAATTTGATACGATCCGTGACTTAAATCCCGATATTATCCTATGTAATAAGGAGGAGAATACCCAGGAAATGGTTAAGGAATTGCAAAAAATTGCCCCTGTCCATATTTCTGAAATAAACAATTTTGAAGATTCTCTGGAGCTTATCGCTATGTACGGGGAACTTTTTGAAAGTGTTGAAAAAGCGGCGGAACTAATTGAGGATTTGAAATCCGAAAAGGAAAAATTTCAGGTTCAAATTCCTGAAAAAGGACTCAAGGTAGCTTATTTGATCTGGAAAAACCCCTGGATGGCAGCCGGTGGCAATACCTTTATCAATTCCATGTTGAAGTTAAATGGGCTAAAGAATGTATTTGAAACCAATCCTGAACGATATCCACAAACAACACTTAGGAAGTTAAAGCTTTTAAAACCGGATCTTATTTTCCTTTCTTCTGAACCTTACCCGTTTAAGCGAGCTCATATTAAAGAAATTCAGGAGGTTTGTGATGTGCCGATATTACTGGTAAATGGTGAATTTTTTAGCTGGTATGGCTCGAGATCATTACCAGCGTTTCGCTATTTCGAAGATTTTCAAAAACAGGTGTCTAAATCTTTATAATTTAGGGACCTTAATTCTTCCAGAACCTCCATGGCACGTGCATTTAGTTCGTCACTTTTGCCTTTGTTTGTGCGGGCGGCCTGAAATGCACGATTCATAAGGCTGGAATATTTCTGGCATAATCGTTCTTCTTTACTCTTAAATAATATATTCCCAAACATATAGTTCAAATTTCCTGCAAAAGTAAAGATACCTTGTCCTAAAATGTACTAAGCTGAGGTTAAAGTAATTGTAAAACTATGCTGTGTTTTAGTCCTGTAAGGCAAAAACCCTTTTTAGTATTTGGGTTGTTCTGGAAGCGAGATTTGTTCTTATTTCCTGCTCTTCGATGGCAATCATTTTATAAACTCCATTTAAAGCTTCTTTGGTTACATAATCTGACAAATCCGGATTGACTTTCGCTGTTAACGGCAAGGCGTTATACCGGTCTATGATATTGGTCCAAACTTGGGTCGCTCCCACGCGATCCAGTGAGTTTGTGATTACCGGATTGAATTTTGAATATAGTTGCTGCTCTGTTTTTTGACTTAAATAGGTAGTGGCGGCAGTATTGTTTCCCAATAAAATATTTCGCGCATCGGTAAAAGTAATTTCCTTCACAGCACTCACAAAAATAGGCGTAGCTTCTTTTACAGCATCTTCAGCAGCGCGGTTCAAAACTCTAAGGCCTTCATCGGCAAGGGAGCTAAGACCAACATCTCTAAGGGTTTTGTCCACTTTTTGCAATTCCGGAGGTAAAGTAATCCTTACAAGCTCATTTTTGAAGAAACCATCTTCCTGGGTTAATTTTGTGACCTGTTTATCAATTCCCTGGTCAAGCGCCTGTTGTAAACCCGCAGCAATTTCAGCATTTGAGATTCCATATCCGCCACCCGGCATTTGATTGGCAATATCCTGCAGTTCAGCACAACCGGTCAATACAGGAATAAGTAAGAGAAGTAGTAATTTTTTCATGTGTAGCTTTATATTATTTTTTTATTGGTCTCCCAATAGCTATCGGGAGTAACATCCGTATAAGTATTTTTCTATGTGAGAAAATTTATTCTTATGGATTTTCATCTGGATAATTCGATTCAAAAGTATTAATAAAAAACGTGCCAGCTTAGATAATTCCCTGTTATAGTTATATTAAAACAATCAATTTTGATTATAATTTGGAGGATAAACGTTGTTGACCTAATCCAGGTTTTATGGTATGATCGTTCCATCTTCGGCCTAACTGCAAGAACCAGGAACCAGGAAAAATAAGATTTGAGATGTGAGTATTGAGTATTGAGAAAAGAAACATGAACATAGAAAAAGATAATAGAGAATAGAAAAAAGAAAATGTACGAGCTTAGAATTATAAATCATGAATGATCTGTGTTACCTCTCATATCTCAATACTCACATCTCAACACTTTGAAATAAGCATTCAATTTATGGAGATTTATTTTTTTTTGACGAATCCTTAAAAATTCTTCAGACATGCGAAATTTCTTGTATAATTCGTAAATTGCGGCAATCAAAATCCTCAGGGAACCTGCCCGTCCGTCAGGCGGGTTAAAACTTCATTGAGTGATAAAAAAAATCTGAATAAAAATGGAAGTACAAGCTCCTTATAAACCCATAAATAAAGTAAGAATAGTAACTGCAGCCTCGCTTTTTGACGGGCATGATGCCGCAATAAATATCATGCGCCGCATTATCCAGTCAACCGGAGTGGAGGTAATCCATCTTGGCCATGACCGTAGTGTGGAAGAAGTGGTGAATTGCGCGATCCAGGAAGATGCCAATGCCATTGCTATGACTTCGTACCAGGGAGGGCATAATGAGTATTTTAAATATATGTATGACCTGCTTCAGGAAAAAGGCGCAGGACACATCAAAATTTTTGGCGGCGGCGGCGGAGTGATACTTCCGGAAGAGATCAAGGAATTGATGGATTATGGGATTACCCGTATCTATGCTCCGGATGATGGTAGGGAAATGGGCTTGCAGGGAATGATTAACGACCTTGTGAAAACTGCCGATACGCCAACCCCGCCTTTAAAGAATGAAAAAGAGGTTGAAAAACTCCTGAAAAATAAGGATGTAAATACAATTGCCCGACTTATCTCCCTTGCCGAAAACAGGCATGAAGACTTTTTGAAGGCTTTTAAGGCAGATGAATCAAACTCTTCCCCTTCAGATAGGTCGGGAGAGGCGTCCACTCCGGTTCTTGGAATCACAGGTACCGGTGGATCCGGGAAATCTTCATTGGTAGATGAACTTGTAAGAAGATTTTTAGTTGATTTTCCTGAAAAAACCATCGGGATAATTTCAGTAGATCCTTCAAAAAGAAAAAC
>JAWOHC010000265.1:0-5227 GCA_046496275.1 Gillisia sp. | reverse complement strand
TTTACCCGAACCAATATAATTTTTATGCCATCATCTCTAGAAAAGGATAAAAGGCTTATGGCCATTAAATTAGTGCATACCCTGGTGTGGTTATTTTTTGTGATTATAATTTTCTATATCGTGGTTTCAGGTCTTACCAACCAAATCACTGTTTTCACCTGGATCGCTATAGGGCTGGTGGTGGCAGGAGGCCTTATACTGCTTATTTTTAAGATGTTCTGCCCCCTGACATTGATCGCCCGAAAATATTCCGATTCAACAAAGGAAAATTTCGACATCTTTCTGCCCAATTGGCTGGCAAAATATAACAAGCACATCTTTACCTCTATTTTCATTTTTGGTGTAATCCTGGTGATCATAAGGACCCTAAATCTGGACCGGTAGCTTCACCCTTCAAAAAAGTGATTCCCCCTTCGTTATGCTAATCTGCTAATCCAAAAAAAAGTTGGGAGCGGAACTACAGCACTCCGGGAAGTACTTTTTTATCTGAGTCCGCCGGATCTGAACTTCTTTCTTGCTTAGTTCTTGCCGGTGAATCCCGAACAAAATAAACAGTTTATGATTTGTTATTATGAAAGAATTATTTGTGCTGTTGGGAGGAAATGTTTATGAAAAAATTAAATTAAATTAACCGCTAAAAGTTAACGAATGGGTACAGAAAAACCATTTGTTAATTCTTAAAATTATCTTAAATTAGACCCAAAATCATACATCCTTATTTTCCATTTTTGGTACATCCTTCATTTGCCGTAAACCTTACATATTGTTTTACGGTATCATTATAGGATAAAATTAAGTAAGGCAAATTAGAACGTTGAATTAACCAATGGCGAGAAACTTCCTGCTCCTTTTCGAAAAGAAGAATAATTTATCGATGCCATCCTACAAAACCATTAAGCTTTTTCTCTTCTTTCTTTTATGGGTTACTAATGCCTTTTCCCAAAATTTCCCAAGTAAAAATTATACTGCAGCCAACGAACTGCCAAATAATGCCATTAGATCTTTGTTGGTTGACAGCAATAATATTTTATGGATAGGCACAGAAAACGGCGTAGTTAAAAAGGAAAACGACGTTTTTACAAACTTTTTTGAAGAGGATGGATTGGCTTTAAACAGTTGTTGGGCCATTGCAGAAGATAAAAATAAGAAATTGTGGTTTGGAAGCTATGGCGAAGGGGTCAGCATTTATGATGGCGCTAAATTTAAAGTAATTTCAGAAAAAGAGGGATTGGTTCACAACGAAATAACCAAGCTGTTTGCTTTTGGAAACTTAATGTTTGTGGGAACCAGCAATGGTGTTTCTATGATTGATGTCAATACTTTTGAAGTGCTTTCATTAAATAATCACTTTAATAATAAACTGTTTAGAGTTCAGAATTTTTTTGAATACAAGAATCAAATTTACGTTGTCACTTATAATTCAGGGATCTTCAAAATTCTTTATAAGAATGACCAACAAACCTTGGTTAAGGTGAATAACCATAAATTCATTTATTCCATTTTAGTAAATAATGACAGTATTTACAGCAGTAACAAAGGTTTTTTTACAAAAAGTAAGCTTGCTGATTATGTGAATGAAAAAGATTCTATTCCATTTAAAAAACTTGGACAATCCATTATTTGGGATTACGTTAAAAGTGGCGATCATAAAATTTTTGCGGCCGCCTGGGGAATATACGACAGTAACGGAGGAATTTATGAAGTGAAAAATAATCAATTAATATCCAGGGCTACAGATTTTAATATTTTGAGCAAAAAAGTGATTTCATTGGCCTATGATGAATCATTCGAAAAATTATATGTAGGAACAAAGGATGCCGGATTGTTTGAAATACATTTAAATCCTCAAATAAAATTCCATGGGATTCAAGGAAAAAATACCATTGGATTTGCTAAAACAAAAAACACTTATGCACTATTATTAAACGACGGCATCTTTTTAAAAAGTACGGAGAAGGAACATACAATTACGCTGTCCCAACTTAAAAAATGGCAGGAAAAATATGTGGTAAACACCAAGCTGCCATTACCAAAACACCAGGATTCTTTTTATGAATTGGATTACGCTACAAAGGCAAAGGATATTGGTTTTTATGATATAAAAGTATCCCGAAATATTTATTGGGTAAATACCAATATTGGGCTATTTGCCATAAAAGAATCCGGGGAATTACATCGTTATTTACCCTTGCATTCAGAAGAAATAAATTTCACGGAAGCCGGGAATCTTATAGAAACTAATCCGTATGGCGGGGTTAGAATGTATACCGATTTGGACGATTTTGAATATATCCATTTTAAACAAGAAGATTCCCAAACCCCCACAATGGTGGTGAATAGTTTACAACAGGGGAATAAAACCTATTTTTTATCTGTTTTTTCAGGTCTTTTTGTTTGGGAAAAGAATGGGTTTAAGTCCTATTTACAAAATGGGATTTGGAGCGAAAAAAAATTAAAACACCTTACGCCTTTCGGTCAAAATTTGGCGATTTCAAATGAGTTTGGCGATGTGTTTATCGTGAATGATGAAACATCATTTAAAATTTTAGAAAAAATACCACGGGCTAGAATTCAGGGGAATTCCATTTCTTTTTTGAAGGAATATAAAGGAACTTTATTGATAGGGACTGAGAAAGGATTAACCCTTTTTAAAAACAATCGTTTTATATTTTTAGATGAGGAACAAGGGCTCAAACAGCCTTTATTGAGTGCTAAGGAATTTGAAAACAAATTGGCAATTGGTAGCGAAAATGGCTATTACACCCTAGATCTTGAGGTGCCTGCCAATTCGAAACAATTGGTGAACCACCTAAAACTCAAAGAGATTTTCATAAATAACAAAAAAATTCCTTTGGGGCAATTTGCCAATAAGGAGAACATAAAGTTGGCGTACAATAAAAATACACTATTGCTTAAATTTAGCACAAACGTACATCCTTACCCGAATAAATTATCTTATCGATACCGGTTAAATGCAAATGAAAACTGGAGTCTTCCTTCCTCAAAGCCCGAAATATTCCTGCCTTATTTACCGGCCAATACTTATAAGGTTGACATAAAAGTATTGGATGAAAGCACCGGATTAAATTATATGCAGTCGTTGACAAACGTGTCTATACTTCCGCCATTCTGGTTGACCTGGTGGTTTTTATTGTTGATAATGAGCACATTATTTGGTTTGGTTTACAGTATTTATAAGTTTCAAATAAGGCATAAAAAGGAAAAAATAAGGGAAATTTATAAAACCGAAACCCGTATTTCAAAAATAATCCACGATGAGCTGGCCAACGACGTATATAACGTCATGTGCGGTTTGGAGACAATTGCCCCGGCGGAAACGATGGACAAACTGGAACACATCTATAGCCGCACACGAAATATTTCCAGGGAAAATAGCGAGATTGATATCGGGCCGGAATATTTGGAGCACCTAACGGCATTGCTCTCGGCTATTTGTCCAGAGGATTCAAGACTAATTATCAGCGGGGAAAAAACCATTTCCTGGAATGAATTGAATCCCGAAAAAAAGTTTGTGGTCTATCGGGTATTACAGGAAATTATGGTGAATATGAAAAAGCATAGTCGGGCATCGCTCGTGGCTTTGGTTTTTACTAAAGAAGAAAAATATTTAAAAATAAACTATTCTGATAACGGTGAAGGCACTACCAGGCATGCTATTCAAAATGGCAACGGACTGCAAAATGTGGTAAACCGTATTTTTTCTGTAAAAGGGAAATTTACTTTTGAAACTGAAAAGGGAAAAGGATTAAAAATCAGCATCTTAATTCCAGTTTAGAATTTCCCCAATATTAAAATAATCCTGGTTTCGGAAGATCTGGACTGTATTTATCAAGCTGTTGTCATAGGTTTAAAAGATCCTGGAACCGCTACACTCCGAAAAGCACAATATTACTTGAGTTCGCCGGAACTGAACTTCTTTCACGTTCAGCACCATTTTAAAACAATGGTTTTTCGCAGGTAACAGAGCTTCAGTATTAATGGTTTAATAATTCAAAAAAAACCGGTTTAGAATTGTATCTTAATGGCATAAAGTGCGGGACTTCTGCCTTGGCCCCTCACAAATTTAAAATGTTCTTCCCCCACAAACGCATAACATAGCAGATTGTTTTATTTCATCCGTAGGGTATCCCCCTGCATTTGTTTCCCCCTAAAAATATATGAAAAGCTTCGGGATCGCCATTTTAGTATCATTTCTGGCTACAAAGATTTTTTACCCTGAAAATGTTATTTCCGTGTGGTGCTATTTCGCTTCTCTACTGACTATTTCAGTGGTTATCATCCTTAAAACCCAGGTGAAAAACACCACCAAAAAGATCAGTTTAAACGTTCCTTTTAGGTGAGGATTTTCAGAAAAATCAACTCAATAAATAATCTGTTTTACAATGAAGGCAATGATCTTAAATAAACTTACTTCCTTTAAGGAAAATAGTGAGCCGCTTCGTCTTCTGGAAATCCCTGTTCCCAAACCAAAAAAAGGAGAAGTGCTTATAAAAGTTGGTGCCTGCGGGGTTTGCCATACTGAAATCGATGAAATTGAGGGAAGAACGCCACCTGCAAAATTTCCTGTAATTCTGGGTCATCAGGTAGTTGGGAGGATTGTTGAAAACGGGGAAGGATCTCAAAAATATAAGCTGGAAGATCGGGTTGGAGTCGGCTGGATCTATTCTGCCTGCGGAAAATGCTGCTTTTGCCTGGAAGGAAACGAAAACTTATGCGATGATTTTCTTGCTACCGGCCGAGATGTAGATGGAGGTTACGCTGAATTTATGATCGCCAGGGAGAATTTCATATTCCCAATACCTAAAGCCCTTTCAGATGCTGAAGCAGCTCCTTTGTTATGTGCAGGAGCCGTTGGATTTCGCTCATTAAAACTCACCGGCCTGAAAAATGGCCAGAACCTTGGCCTCACCGGTTTTGGAGCATCAGGGCATCTGGTTCTGAAAATGGCCAAATTTCAATATCCCGATTCAAAAATATATGTTTTTGCCAGAAGCGAAAAGGAACGACAATTTGCACTGAAACTGGGAGCCACCTGGGCGGGAGATACCATCCAAAAATCGCCGCAGAAACTTCACTGCATAATAGATACCACTCCGGTTTGGAAACCCGTGGTGGAGGCCCTGAAAAATCTTGAAAAGGGTGGGAAATTGGTGATTAACGCTATCCGGAAAGAGGATAATGACAAGGAATACCTCTTAAATCTGTC
>JAWOHC010000252.1:0-3355 GCA_046496275.1 Gillisia sp. | reverse complement strand
CTCCGCCGATACCGACTCCGGCCCCATCTCCTCGATGAGCCGCACCGCGTCGTTGGAGTCCGCCTCCAGGTTCCCGAGGATTGTCTCGACCGCCTTGTTCGGCGAGAAGCGCTGGTCGATGGCGTCCTGGATCGCCGTCGGCGAGGCGATCTGGAAGACGGTCGTTCTCCCGGACGTGAAGCCGAGGGTCCGCTCCGCTTCGATGTCCGTGGGGTTGGAGGTCGCGACCACCAGGTGGCGCTCGCTTTCCACGAGCGGGAAGACGAGGTACTTCCGCATCGTCGACTCGGGCAGAAGCGCCACCGCCTTCGCATCGACGGCGGCGAGGTTCGCTTTTGTTTTTGGTTGCGAAATTAACCGTAGTGTATAGTTGATGTATCGCCCAGGTATTTTTCATGGATCCCGTCTCATCTGGAATAGGCATTTGGGTTTTATTGACCACGTGGGCTAACTGAAATACAATACTTAGAATGAGGCCTGCGGTATAATGCATCACAAAAAAACCAATCAGGATCTTCCACCAGGCTATGGACATAAAAACCATAGGAATCACAATCCATATAGAAAGATAGATCATTTTGGTGACTGCAATGATGCTCCATTGTTTTACTGGAGAAGGTAATTTTCCGTAAGCCAGCTTCCTGGATAAATAACTTTTGGTTTGTTTAAAATCTGTAGTTAGCGCCCAGTTAAAGGTTAGTAACCCATATAGAAATACCGAATAATAATGCTGAAATCTATGAAATTTGTACCATTCGGCGTGTTCAGAAAAGCGAATGATCCTACCTGCATCCAAATCTTCGTCATGGCCGTGAATATTGGTGTAAGTATGGTGCAAAACATTGTGCTGTACCTGCCAGTTATAAACGTTTCCGGCAAGTACATAAATGGTTCCTCCCATCAGGTTATTGACCCACTTTTTGGAAGAATATGAGCCATGATTTCCATCATGCATCACATTCATTCCAACTCCGGCCATACCTGAACCCATAACTACGGTTAGCAATAGTAGCCACCATTGCGAAATGTCCAGGCTAAGAATTAAAAAGTATGGAACCAGAAAAAGGGAGAACATTACAATTGTTTTGAGATGTAATTTCCAGTTTCCAGATTTGGAGATGTTGTTATCGTTAAAATAAGCATTTACTCGTTTGTTGAGCGTTCGGAAAAACTTTCCTGAATCAACTCTCGAAAAGCGAACGGTTTCTTGATTCGTAGACATAAAATAAATTTCAATTTTTCAAAGATAAAACATTAATTGTGCCGATACCAAAATACGGAGAAATTAACGTAGCATTTTCATTACTTTTGCAGCAAAACAGAAAAACGTGGAGCTTATAACGAAATATTTCCCTCAATTAACTGAAATTCAACTTGAACAATTCAGCAAGTTGCAGGAATTATATAAAGACTGGAATCTTAAAATAAATGTGGTTTCCCGAAAGGATATAGACGAACTTTATTTACACCATGTACTTCATTCTCTGGGGATAGCGAAAGTGGTTGAATTCAAGCCAGGTGCGAAAATTTTAGATGTAGGAACCGGCGGAGGGTTTCCGGGAATTCCCCTGGCAATTCTTTTTCCGGAAACCAACTTTCATTTGGTGGATTCTATCGGGAAAAAAATTAAGGTTGTGGATGAGGTCGTGGAGGGTTTGCAACTCACAAATGTAAAAACCACAAATGCACGTGTAGAAGAGATCAAGGGTAATTATGATTTTATTGTTAGTAGGGCGGTAGCGGCAATGCCCACTTTTGTGCATTGGGTGAAAGGTAAAATCGCCAAAAAAAGCAATCACGAACTCAAAAACGGGATTTTATATCTAAAAGGAGGCGATTTAACTGAAGAATTGGAGCAGTATAAATCTGCGGTAATTTATCCTTTGAAAGATTACTTTGAGGAAGAATTTTTTGAGTTGAAAAAGGTAGTTTATTTACCTGTCAAATTTAAAGGCTAGGTAAGCTTCGGTAGGATTGAAAAATTGATTTTAAAGAATTTTTCTTCAAGTTAGCCTAAGGTTTTCGATAAAAAATTAAGGCAAAAGTACTTTGATGAAACGCTTCTTAATATTTTCTTAATATGATTAAGAATTATATATTTCATTTCATTTACTATTGCTGCTGGGATTTCAGGAAATTAGTATCCATAAAAAACCTCCGGCTCCTCTTAAGAGTCGTTAAATAAGTTAATTGGCAGGTGTTTAGATCGTTTATTTCTTAAATTTAAGTAAAGATTAAACTCCACAAAATGAGACATTTAGAAAAAACCGTAAGCCTGCTTTATTCAATTCTCGAAAAGAACTACCATGATTACCGAATTTATTCCAATGCCTCAAAGCATTGTAAAAGATTGATTTTTCGTAATTTTTTTACTAAAGTAGCTCATCAAAAAAAGTCTTTTTGCAAGAGGATAAAACTGGAAATTGAATTTCTGGAAAATCAAAACGCTACAATTGGACAAAAGAAATTCCATTCCAAAGGTGACTGGAAAAATATTGAAGGGCCTATTCTTCCTGTATTTCGAATCGAGAAAGATGGTGTCATTAAGGAATCTTACCGCAGAGAAAAACAAAATGTTGGGTTGTATCAAAATTTATTATCCATAATAAGTTTAGGGAATATACGCGAAATGCTTTTATATCAAAAACATTCAATCCAACTTATATTGCAGGAAATTGAAGGTTTTGGCTTAAATATTTACGAAGATTTTGAAGCGGATAATAACAAGGGAGAAAAGAAGTATGGATAAATAGTTAGTCCAATCTCCTTGAAATTATTTGGATATAAAAACCCGGAAGTGTTTTAACCTCCGGGTTTTTTTGATCTACAAGTTTGCCTATCTCATTAAAAGAATATTTTTGGAAACCATACCTTCAACCGCATATACTTTAACCACATAAATCGCCGCAGGGTGTTCCCTCACCGGTACTAACATTTCTTTTTGATTGGAGTTGGAGGTGAAAGATTCTACTCGTTGTCCGCGCATATTATAAATATCAACCTGTTTTATATTCATCTCAAAAGGGTTTACGATCATAAGCTGGTGTTCATTTTCGGCAAAGATCACATCGATGGTTCCCGGAGCAAGTTCTTCAGGTAGATGAGGGTTAATTTCTTCAACTGGAGTTGCGTCTGGCTCAGGCTCGGGTTTTGCCTCTTTTTCTTTCTGAAACACAATTTCAAAACGTTCATTGAGTTCCCCTTTTTCCAGAATTAATTTAAAATTAGATTCCCGCAGGTCATGGTAAGTACTGTCGGATTTATCTTTAAGGTAGATATTAACATCTTCTGAAATATATTCCAGTTTATTGATTTTTATTAAAAGTTCACCTTCTGCTGCTATTTTCACACCTAG
>JAWOHC010000146.1:0-6981 GCA_046496275.1 Gillisia sp. | reverse complement strand
AAACAATGTCCCTTTGTTTGGGAGCATTGCCAAGATCTTCCAAAAGTCGCTGCATTTCCTCTTCTGAATCAAACTTTTGATCCAGTTTTACATACCGAATTAATTTAGGTTTGTAGTGTTCAAATAATTCCTGATTAACCACCACCAGATTTTTTGAAACCAGCTTGTTTATGACCGGCAATACCGTTTTCTTATCCAGCAATTGCATGATTTCATGGATCTTTAAAGAAGATTGTTTTTGAAGCGCTTCATATATAAGATATTCTTCATCGCTTAAAACAGATTCATCAATTTCCATATCCGGTGAAAGCTGCACCAGGGTCTCACTTTCCAACAAAAAACCACTGGGAAGTGCAGCTTTTAAAACCTCTCCTTCGGCACACATATAATAACCGGCCAACCAATTCCAAAATTTTAACTGATGTGCGGTTACAACGGGAGATTCATCCAGAATTTGCTCTATAGGCTTTGCTTCATACCTTTCAGGCGCATTTTCATGAACACTTGCAACAATTCCTGTATAAATCTTAGTTTTTCCAAAAGGAACGGCAACCCGCATTCCCGCTTTCAAGAATTCCGCTTCCTGCGGATTCACTTCGTAGGTAAACTGTTTTTCTAAAGGAAGGGGAAGGATAACGTTTATAAAGAAACTCATCAAAAGGGGGTTCTGGTTAAAGCAAATTTAAGCTTCTTTTTGTACCAAATAAAAAAACCACTTTAAAAAAATGGTTTTATAGTGACCTAATCCCGACTTAAAAAAAGGATAGGAATATCGTTGCTTTGATACTTACACTATTAAACACGAGAGGCCTTTTTTAGTACCTAGCACCTAATTTAATAAAAATGATATAGGGAAACATAAATAAGGGCGCCCTAAAACAGAATACTCTCACAAACAAGCGATTGGGTGTGATTAATTATCTTTAACTTTGAATTCATATTAATTTCAATTTAAACCAATGCAAATAAAAGTTCTTAGTTTAATAACCCTTTTGGCAGGAAATGCAGTTTTTTCTCAAACTCAGCAGGATGCTGAACTGCTGTCCAAAGCAAAAATAATTCATGAAAATGCAATAACCATTGATACCCACGCCGATATCAATGTAAACAATTTCACCGATTCTAAAAATTACACCATGGATTTGGATACCCAGGTGAATTTACCTAAAATGCAAGCCGGAGGCCTTGATGTTGCCTGGTTTATAGTTTATACGGGACAGGATGAACTTAGCCCTGAAGGTTATAAGGCTGCTTATGAAAATGCCATGTCCAAATTTGACGCCATACATAAACTTGTAAATGATATCGCCCCGGATAAAATAGCCCTGGCAACAACTTCTAATGAGGTTCGGGATTTGGCGAATGCAGGAAAACTCGTAGGAATGATAGGTGTAGAAAACGCATATCCTGTGGGTGAAGACCTTAGCAATATTGAAAAATTTTATGATCTTGGTGCTCGTTATATGTCTCTTTCCCATAATGGGCACAGTCAGTTAAGCGATTCCAACACTGGAGAAACAGACGATATATGGCTGCACAATGGCTTAAGCGATTTAGGGAAAGAAGCGGTAATAGAAATGAACCGGGTTGGAATGATGATAGATGTATCTCATCCCTCCAAAGAGGCCATAAAGCAAATGTTTAAACTTTCCAAAGCTCCGTTAATCGCTTCACATTCTTCTGCGCGTGCGTTATGCGACCATAGCAGAAATCTGGATGATGAACTTTTACTTTTATTCAAGGAACACGGCGGAGTGGTACAAACGGTTGCATTCAGTGCCTATGTACATACAGAAAAACACAATGCTTTTAATGATGCGCAAAAAGAGTTATATAAAGCTGAAGGAGCAAAAATTGGAATAACAACCCTGGAAAGAGACAGCATTCGTGCTTTGAACAATGAAGAACGCACCGCTTATTACGAGGATTTCAAAAAAGTAAGCCTTGCTGCTGCACCCAAACTTGAGGAATTGAAAAAGGAGATCCCACCAGTGAATGTGGAAGATTTTGTAGATCATATAGATTATATGGTAGCACTAATTGGCATCGAGCACGTTGGAATAAGTTCCGACTTTGATGGTGGTGGTGGAATTGAAGGCTGGAATGATGCTTCTGAAACTTTGAATGTTACCGTAGAATTGGTGAAAAGAGGTTATTCTGAAGAAGATATCAAAAAACTTTGGGGTGAAAATCTGCTCCGGGTTATGGATGAAGTTGAAGCAGTTGCAAAGGATTTACAGAAATATTAAACGCTTTTTATTTATTTAAATGAAAACAGGTCCTGGAGGCCTGTTTTTTTTGTTTCCTACCGTTTCTGTCCCACCAAAAGATCTATGACGTGCCGTTCCTTTAATTCCTGAGAAAAGTCGGGCATTCTCTTGTCCAATCTAAGAACCAGGAAGTATCGTACCTATCTGATTATCCATAATTTAACCACAGGAAGTTAATGATTTGTTAAATACTACTATTTTATACATAGTACTGTAACAAAAGCATCTTTATAAAGTCTATTAAGTATAACATAAAAACAATAAGTTATGGCAACTTTAGAAAGCACAATCGGAAAAGAAGGAAAATCAACTATTAGAAGAAATTTCCTAAACACTAATCAAAGTAAACGGGGAGCCTGGTTCAACAGGAGACGTTACGAATTTTAATCAAACCTTAAAAAATTTAAATCATGGCAATCTTAGAAAGAACAATCGGAAAAGAGGGAAAATCTGTTATTAAAAGAAATTTCCTAAACACTACCAAAAGTAGTAGGGCAAACTGGCACAACAGTAGACGTTACGAATTTTAACCATTAATTTTTAGATCATGACACCTAAATCTTTTAAAATATCGCAGAAAGAGAGCTTAGCCGAAAGGAACTATTTTAAAAATATTAAGCAGACACGAAGAGTAAACTGGCAAGAAAATCAGGATAGTATCCTAAGGACAATAATTCTTCATTAAAGTGATGAAGGCAATTATCAAATACAATTCAAAGCATTCGCTATGAAAATTAACCCCCGATAAGATATAAATTATGGATTTATTTTTAATTCAATAGCCGTGAACATAGAGCGTTTACGGCTATTTTTTTTGGGAAGAAGGCGGCCGTTTTAAGCGCTTATTCAACCTACAATCTTTTGGAAATAGAATTTCATAGATTTTCCAATCACTGTTTAAATCTTAAAATTAACTTAACCAAATGCTATAATTTTAGCAGTAATCGTTTATTTGCAGGCATTTTTACCTATTATGATAGATCGAATAAAAAAATCTCCTAAATTAAAGTGGGCCATTGGTGTTATTGCCGGTTTACTTCTCTTAATTCTCTTATTTTTCGGAAGTATTTATTTTGGCTTTTTCGGAAAAATACCTTCTTCAAAAGAATTGAGTGAGCTCAAACAAAATGAAGCCACACAAATTTTAGCTTCCAATGGTCAACTGATCGGGAAATATTACATTTTTGACAGGCAGCCTGTAAACTATGATCAACTTCCTGAACACCTTATAAATGCTTTGGTAGCAACTGAGGATGCACGGTTTTTTGAACATAGTGGTATTGATAGCAGAAGTTTATTCAGGGTTTTCTTTAAATCCATTTTACTTCAGGATAAATCCTCAGGAGGCGGTAGTACACTTACCTTGCAACTCGCCAAAAATTTATATGGCAGAAAAAATTACGGCTATTTTGGAATAGTTGTAAATAAATTACAGGAATCCATCATCGCCCAACGCCTGGAGGATATATACAATAAAAAGGAAATCCTTCTTCTATACTTAAATACTGTTCCATTTAGCGATAACACCTTCGGAATAGAGAGTGCTTCGATGAAATTTTTTGATAAACCTACCCGTGAACTTTCCCTTGAGGAAGCTGCGGTATTGGTTGGAATGTTAAAGGCATCGCATTATTTTAATCCCAGAATATTTCCCGAAAGAAGTAGGTTGCGAAGGGATGTCGTCCTGGTGCAAATGGAAAAGTATGGTTACTTAACTGAAGAGGAAATGCAGCAGGCCAAGCAAAGAGATTTGGTGCTGGATTATCATTTTTACAGTCATGATCAGGGTCTTGCCCCCTATTTCAGGGAACAGCTTCGCAAGGATGTGACCTCAATCCTGGATACCTTAAAAAACAAGGATGGCGAAAGCTTTAATATTTACCGGGATGGTTTGATCATACATACTTCCCTTGATTATAAAATGCAGGAATATGCTGAAGAAGCTGTACAGGAGCATTTAAGCGCATTGCAACAAACCCACGAAAAATCGTACGGAAAAAATGCCCCATGGGAGAAAAACAAGGGAATCATCTTAGATGCGGTTAAACGCACTGCAGTATATAAAAAATTCAATAGTCAAGGTTTATCAGATGATGAAATCCTTGTAAAACTGGATGAGGAACACCGGGAAATGGAGCTGTTTAATTATAAAAAGGAAGAAGTTAGCAATTCGAGTTCGCTGGACAGTATCAAACATTATTTAAAATTTCTGAATGCTGGATTTCTTGCCGTGGAACCATCAACCGGTGCCGTAAAAGCCTGGGTTGGAGGGGTGAATTTTGAGCATTTTAAATATGACCATGTATCGCAAAGTAAACGTCAGGTAGGTTCCACTTTTAAGCCTATTGTATACACGGCAGCCCTGGAAAGCGGAATAGAACCCTGCTCCTATTTCTCTATAGAAGAGGTTACTTATGAGGATGGGTGGACTCCATCTAACTCAGGATCCTATGGGGATGATCCTTATATGAATTATAATTTAAAAACCGCTCTAAGCCAATCTATTAATACCATTTCTGTAAAAGTCCTTTTAGAAACGGGCATATCAAAAGTTATCAATCAGGCACAAAAAATGGGAATAGAGTCTACGCTGCCTAAAGTTCCATCCATAGCCTTAGGAACAGCAGAATTAAGTCTGAAGGAACTTGCAAAGGCCTATACGAGCTATGTAAACAATGGAAAATCAAGTACTCCTTACTATATCAACAGAATTGAAGATGGAGAAGGAAATCTTTTAGCCGAATTTAAACCCGAGGTGGCTAAGACTCCGGCTTTTTCAGAAGCGACCGGAGAGATCATGATCGATTTTATGAAAGCTACCGTAAATGAAGGAACCGCTCAAAGGCTTCGGAGCACTTACGGATTAAAGAACGATATCGCAGGAAAAACCGGAACTACCCAATCCAATAAGGATGGCTGGTTTGTTGGAATCCTCCCTAAGCTGGTAACAGTAACCTGGGTTGGATTTGACGATCACCGGATAGGTTTCAGGAACACTGCCATTGGCCAGGGAGCTAATTCGGCACTACCTGTTTTTGCACATTTTATGCAGAAATTAAATGCAGATAACAGCTATGATGAGCTAACTGCTGTAAAATTCAAGGCTCCTTCTGCCAAAGTGCTTGAAATGATGGATTGTGAATCAAAAACCAGAGATGGATTTTTTAAGCGCTTATTTTCAAATCCCGATAAAAAGCAGAAAGCAAAAAAGGATGAAAACAAGCCGAAAAAAGGGATTTTTAAACGTTTATTTGGCAAAAAAGATAAAAATTAAAATCGAAGTTTAACTAAGTTACCGTCTTAATATTATGGAGCTACGTAAAAACAGCTAAACTATAACGGGAGAAACAGTCCCCAGTCTTTCCTATTAAAAACCTTATGTTATAACTAAAAAAAGTTAAAAATCATTCAAATAAATTCAAACAGGATTTAAAATTTTATCTCTCCTTTTTTAGTTACCTCAGGATTTTAATCACGGAAAAAAAAATTTAGATGATAACTATCATAAATTTTCCATAAGATGCCCAAAATATTTGTAGATTGAAGGAAAATGAGGTTTATTGCCTTAAAATAAAATCAAAAGTATGGAAGCATTATTTCAATTTGTTCAACTTGACAGAAGTGAACGTTTAGAGCAGTTTATAACAGAAAAATTAGATAAACTTGAAAATAAATATGATTGGATAGTTAAAGCACAGGTTTATTTTAAGAAACAAGAGGGGCAGGATCCAAAAGGTTTTATTTGCAACATAAAACTAAGCGTTCCCGGTCCTCAAATATTTGCTGAGTCGAACGAAGAGTCTTTTGAAGCCGCTGGCGCTGAAACTATTCGTGATCTTGAAAAACAACTGGCAAAGAAAAAAGGGCAAATGAAGTCCTATTAATTATAAATACCATTTTTTAAGCCCTTCAGAAACCTTTCTGAAGGGCTTTCATTTTGAATTAATCTTACCAAAATCCCTATCTCCCGTTTTCCGCCCATCCCTTCGGGCGAGATATCATCAAGGTCCCGGAAAATCGTTTCCTCCGGCCCACCTAATTAAAACCAGCTTATAAACAACTGATTATCATTAATTCACATCGGGTTTTAACAATCAATTGGATATATAAAATCTGAAATTTCGTAATTTAGATAGGTGAAATTATTTTTGTACAAAATCAATATCATGGTACGATTTAGTTTTAGGAGACCCATATTAGGAGGAATAATTTTCGCATTGGCGATGGGTTTTGCTACGTATACCTTTGGAGAAATCTCGGGATTTCAAGCTTGGGAATTGCTTGCTACTTCCACTTCAGGAATAATCACTCTTTGCTATATCATAATAATAGGCTCTATATACATTTTGGTTATGTTGCTTCACCTTTTAAGTGTAAAGGTATTGAAGATCAATCATTTGAGACTTAAATATTACAACGAACTTTTAAATATTGCAAGACTTGCTACCCTATTGATAATAATTTCTATAATCGTTCTTCTGCTCCTTAATATCCCATTTACAGAAACAAAAATATTCTCTTATACAGAATATTTTAAGATCTATTATACCATTCTTACAGTAGCATCTATTTTAGCAGGTGGATTTATAGCAGTAATAACTATGATTTATCAAAACATTCGAAATCTCATTAGCGATAAAAAGGGAGAGCAAAATTGTAATGAGGCCGAATTAAAAATTGAAGAATCCATGGAAGAATAATCTAATGGGAA